>JAGRGH010000024.1 GCA_020445605.1 Chromatiales bacterium | reverse complement strand
TTCTGAGGGCTCTTACGGTTCGAGGGCAAGGCGCGTCGTGAAGGCAAAGGTCATTCCATTGGCAGGCGGCGCAACACAGACATCGAACCGTAGGGGCCCTCCCTGCGGGCGCGGCTGAGCTGGGCTGACTCGGCGTTGGCGATCCTGACCATAGCGCGCTATGGCTGCGAATCGCCGCCTTGATTCAGCCCTGCTCAGCCACGCAGAGACGATAGATAACTGTGGGACAGGACACTAGGATTGTTGAGCCTGTTTGTTGGTGGGCCGCGCAAACAGTCCGAATGCAACGGCGACCAGCGCCATTGCCCACACCACGCTGGGCCCGGTGGGCAGGTCGCTCACGAGCGATCCTGCCAAGCCGAGCAGGTAGCCCGCCATGCCGACGCCGTACGCGGCCGTCAGGCCATGCCGGGTCCGCGTTGCCAGGGCCGGAATGATCAGGCTGGCAAACACCAGATAGACGCCGACCAGCTGAACCGATGTCGTGATGCTCAGCGCGAACAGGCCATAGAACAGGCTCGGCCGGTTCACTGCCTTGCCCCTGAACCACAGCGCCAGGATCACGAACGACAACGCAACGGGTACCCACAGGTCGTCGTAGGTGACCCAGAGCATCTGGCCGGCCAGCAGGTCTTTCAGGCGCTCGCCACCATGCGGATCGTTCGCCAGAATCAGCAGCGCGGCGGTGACCGCAAGCACGAAGATGACTCCGATCAGCGCCTCCAGTACCTCGTGCCAGCGCCGCTCCGCCCAGCGCAGCCCCAGCGAACCCGCGAGTGCCGCACCAAAGGCTGAGAGCTGAACGGTCCAGCCCGCGGGCTCTTCGCTGACGAAGTGGATCATGATCACGCCCAGTCCCGCGAGCTGGGCGAAGGCCAAATCGATGAAGATGATCCCCCGCGCAAGGACCTGCCGGCCGAGCGGCACATGGGTGCTGAGCACGACCGCCCCCGCAAGCAGGGGCGGTCCGAGCAAGGCGATATCAGCTAGGTTCATCCCTGCACCGCTTCCGACAGCCGCCTCACGATCTCGTCGAACAGGCTGAACAGGTTCTCGCTGTCCGGGACCGCGCCGACGGTATGCGGCAGGACGACCACCGGGGCGCCGGTCTGTTCCCGGAGCCACGCCGAGGGCTTCGCATCGTTCAGGGGCGACAGGATGATCAGGTCCGCGGGCCGGTTCTTCAGTTCTGAAAGGTGTCCCAGGTTCGGCGGGATGCCGGGCTTTGGTTCCAGCGAACCGGCGCGCTGCATGCCCAACCAGTCCAGCAGGTAGATCCATTCTCGATGATGCACGATCGCGTGCTTGTCCCTGAGTCCTTTGGTGTCTGCCTGCCAGCGTTCCATCGCTGCCTGCCACCGCGTGACGAACTCCTGCAAGCGGCGCTCGTAGGTGGCCCGGTTGTCAGGGTCCAGCTGCGCGAGCCTTGCAGACAGGGACTGTGCGATTTTCAGCACGCGGCGCGGGTCCAGCTGAACATGCGGATTGCCGGCGGCATGTACGTCGCCTTCGGCACGATCCAGTTCCGCCGGTTTTTCCAGCAGCGCGACGGGTTGCGTCGCCTCGAAATAACCCGGGTTGCCCGACAATACCTTTGGATTGCGGGCGCGTCGCTGCAACATCGGCATCCAGCCGACCTCGAGTTCGGCGCCGGTACACACGGCGAGATCGGCCGCACGCAGTCTTGCGATCAGTGAAGGCCGGGCCTGAATGTGATGCGGATCCTGACCCGCATGCGTGGCGGAGAATACGTCGGCATGCTCGCCGGCCAGTTCCTGGGCCAGCGCGGCCCACTCCGGCTCGCAGGCGAAGATGTCCAGTCCGGCGTGGGCCGAACCTGCCAGTAAGGAGGCGACGAGCAAACCGGCGAATTGTCTGACTTGCAATCTCATGGAAGACTCCTTTGCGCCGTCAGTACTGATGGGCACCATGAGCGCCGATCGTCATGATGTATTGCAGGAACAGCTGGTCGTCGGTGTCTTCGCGCGAATCGTCGCGTGAGTACTGCACGCGCACGCGACTGAACTCGCTCGGCGACCAGTCGACCATCGCGGACCAGCGATGGGGTTCGTGGTCACCGCTCTGGTAACCCGATTCCTCGAAGATCTCGTCGTCGTCCTCACCGGTCGCATTGCTGAGCATCAGCAGCTTGTTGTCCGCACTCAGGCGGTCGTAACGCAGGCCCGCCCGCCATTGCCGGTCGAACTGGAAGATGCCTTGCAGATACCAGCCGTCCTGCTCGCCGTCGTAGTCCATGAGGGCGTCGCCGGCGTCTTCGGACAGGAGGACTTCCCCGTTCTCGTCGCGCAAGAAGTATTCGCCCTGGAAGATCAGCGCGCGGTCCCCGCCGAGATCCGTCTTCCATACGGCATCGAATACCGTCAGGTCGGAATCACCGGCGAACACGGGTCCGCCGCCTTCGCCCTCGTGATCGTGCCCGCCGGCCGCGCGTGCCTCGACGTCGGCAGCGAGCCGTGACACGCCGACCTGCCAGCTGTTGTTCGGACCGACGTCGCCGCCGAGCTTGGCGAACAGGTTGTGGACGCCGCCAAGGTTGTCGTTGTTTCCGCCGCCCGGGTAACTGCCGCCGCGCAGGGCCTCCGCGCCGACTTCCACAAACAGCGACTCGAACGGTGCGACCCAGGTGGCGCGAACGCCATCGTCGCGGTACTGGCCACCGAGGAAGGCCTGGTGGGCGAGCGGCGCGTCGGCGAAATCCCAGGCGTGGGTGTGGTGCGGGTTCAGGTAGCCGACCGCCGAATAGAAGCGGCCGAAGCGCAGGCCGAAGCCCGCCGGCAGGGAAAGCGTGTCGACGTAGGCCTCTTCGACATCGACTTCGATCTCGCCTTCGTGCGAGTGCAGACCAAGCGTTGCCTGACCATAGAACAGGTTGTCGACGTTGGCGGATGCCGTCAGCTCGGTTTCCCACATGGCCAGCCCTTCCTCTTGCAAGCCGGCCTCTCCGCCGATTGGCATACCTTCGAGGTGAAACGCTTCCGGATCCTGCGAATATCCCGCAAACCCGCCTTGCAGCACCAGGCTGATCGCGGGGTTGAAGCTGTTGTCGCCGGTGCGTGGCTTCGTCTGAACCTGTTCTTCCACGGCGACGACCTTTATTTCCGTCGAGTCGGCCTTCTGCTCGGCTGCCAGAAGCCGCTGCTCAAGCGCCTGAATACGCTGTTCGTAGTCCGCCTTCATCTGCGTCATCTGCTGGCGGATCAGTTGCAGGTCCTGCTCACTCACGGCCGCAGATGCCGCGGGCATGGCCAACGCCAGTACGGCGCCGACCGCGGAAATCGATCGAATCATGTCTTGTTCCTCGATTGTTCGATCGCGCCGCGCGGAGCCGGCCGCGGCAGCGTGATCAAAAAGCGGGCACAACGCCCGCAGGTTCAGGTGGGTCTAACCGAGGAACGGGGCGGGAGGGGCACGCGCGCGGAATGCCAGCGGCGCGAACCGGTTGGCAGATGACGCCGATGCGCTGGCAACCGGGACATTGGCGGCCGGTGTGACGGCCGCGTGTAGAGCGGGGAGCGGTGCAGAACCCGTGTGCTGGCCGACCAGACAGAGCGCACAGCCGCCATTGTCGTCGGCGAGCGAGTGGTCGTAGTGGTGCAGGAACAGCCCGAGCTGCCCGAGCAGCAGACCGAGGCTGAGCAGCCAGGCTGCGGCACGGTTGCGCAGGCTGGGTCTGACAAGCGCGTGCAGGGTGCTCGGGTGGCGCACGGTCTCCGGCATCGGGGCGCAAACGGGAATCGTGATGCTAGCGCCAGCATGGGCGTGTACGCAATGTCGAGTCGCGTCGTTGGCGCTCGGCCCGTCGGCAATACATCGTCGCCCGCCATGAATGTGAACCGGCGGATTGCGCATGCAGCCGGCTGCTGAAAACGGCGCACCCATGGCCGTTTCAACGGCGCAACCGAAGATCGCGGCTTTCGGTTGCCCGCGAACATCGAACACCTGCGGGATCGATTCTCGGGCCAGGCGTAGTGTGAACAGGCCCTAGCTGGCAGTCTGCTCCGCGCCCGATGCCGAGTCCAGAAACCGGACGAAATCGCCCGCCGAGAGGGGCTCGCTGAACAGATAGCCTTGCAGTTCATTGCAGCCGAGTTGCGCGAGAAAGTCGCGATGCGCCGCGGTTTCGACGCCCTCGGCCACGGTGCGCAGATTCAGGCTTTTCGCAAGCGAGACGATGGTGCGGGTCAGGGTGGCGGACTCGCTGCTGGCGACGGCGTCGCGGATGAATGCGCGGTCGATCTTCAGGCAGTCGATCGGAAAATGCATCAGATAGCTCAGTGACGAGTAGCCGGTGCCGAAGTCGTCGATCGACAGGTGCACGCCGAGCTTGCGCAGATCCGCGAACAGCTGTCGCGCTGCGCTGTTCTCGGTCACCAGCATGCTTTCGCTCAGCTCGAGTTCAAGGCTGCCGGGTGCCAGCCCGGATGCGAGCAGTGCACCGCGAACCTGACCGAGCAGTTCCTTCGACCGCAACTGTACGATCGAAAGGTTGACCGAGACGCTCAGATCGCCGCGTCCGGCCTGCTGCCAGGCGCGGCATTGCCTGCATGCCTCGCCGAGCACCCAGCGTCCGACCGCGCCGATCAGGTCCATCTCCTCGAGCAGCGGTACGAAAACGGCCGGCATCAGCAGTTCGCCGTCGGCGCGACGCCAGCGCAGCAGCGCCTCGGCGCCGACGGTCCGGCCGCTTGCGGTATCCACGCGCGGTTGAAAATGCAGCTCGAATTCACGGTTCGTCACCGCCGCGCGCAGCCCGCGTTCCAGCTCGAAGCGCTCCAGTTCGCGCGCGTTCAGTTCATCGGTGAAGAACGCATAGCGATTGCGACCGAGTTCCTTGGCCCGCAGCATTGCGGCTTCGGCATGCTTGAGAAGCTGATCGGCGTCACCGTCGGGTGACAGCGCGATTCCGACCGAAACGCTCATGCCGATGTCCGTGGACTGTGGCCTGAACGGTTCGCCGAGTTCTCCGGTCAACTTTCTGGCCAGCGCCTGTGCGGCCGCAGCGGGCGTGTCCTCGGCCACCAGCACGAATTCGTCGCCGCCAATTCGACCGACGATGTCACGCGGCTTCGCGAACAGGCTGATGCGCCCGGCGATCTCGATTAGGATTCGGTCGCCGGCTTCGTGGCCGAGATGGTCATTGATGAGCTTGAACCGGTCGAGATCGATGTAGACGACGGCCACCGGCGCGTGCATCCCGCGCGTTCGTTGCAACATGGGTTCGAGCAGGCCGAGCAGCCCCTTGCGGTTGGGCATTCCGGTCAGGGTGTCGTGCTGGGACAGATACTGAATACGCTCCTGTTGCCGTGCCAGTTGATCGGCCTCGTGGCGCCGAATCACACCGTCGGCGCGGCGCACGAAGACCAGCAGAAACAGGTACAGCGCGAGCATCAGTGTCGCGATCAGTGCGACGATCGTCAGTTCGGTGCGGTGGATGCGCGCGAGCAGTGTCGTAATGTCCGTATATAGCTCGAACACGCCGACCACGTGGGGTTGGTCGCCGCGACGCACGGGCAGATACGAAGACAGCAGATCACGATTCTCAAGCACCCGGTCGAATGCGTCGAAGCGATCACGGAACGTGATGTTGCTGACGATTTCACCGGCGCGTGCACCCCGGAAGCCGGGGTTGTCCGCCTTGCTCTCGCCGATCTGGGACGGGTCCGTGGAAAACAGCGTAAGACCGGCCAGGTTGTAGATCTTGATCTTGACCACGCGCATGCCGCGCGTGCGCAGCCTGAGTTCCTCGCGCAGGTCCATGGTCTCCTGATGGGCAGTCAGCGCGTTCCGGTCGAGGCTCGCGGCGGTCGCGAAGAACGGCGCATAGCGGTCCCAGATGGCGTCGGCAAACGCGCGGGTGAGGTCTGCGTTCGCCTCGTTCTGCACATCCATGAGGGCGTTGACCGCGACCTGGCGGTAGAACAGGGCCATGACCACGGCCACGCCGAGGATGCCGAGCAGACTCGCCAGCGAATACGCGCGGGTCAGGCGAAATGGTCGAAGCGTCGAGGGGTCTTGGTCCACGGGCTGGGCATCCTCGCTGGTTGCTTGCAGCATCTGCGGAAACTCCTGGCAATCCGGGACGGATTGATCAGAGCTTCCCTAAAGTGTAGCCCCAGCGCGGTCGAGTGGCCCGGAAGCCGCGCAGCGCCCGTGCGGGCGTGGAAGGTCGGCGCTTGCAGAGCTACCAGCCGCCGCCACCGCCGCCACCACCACCACCGCCCGATGATCCGCCGCCGCCACCACCGCTGAAGCCGGACGACGAGCCGGGCGCGGTCGCCGCCGCTGCGATGGAACTGCCGAGCGAACTGCTGAGCGTCGAGGCGAAGCCTGTTGGCCGGTCGAAGTCGAACGAGCGGCCCGAATACCAGGCGAACGTCTGGCCCGCGGCCGCCGCGGTTGCGAGCACGGCGGCGAAGCGCGCGGCCCAGCGATCCGCGACGCCGAGCGCGATGGCGTAGGGCAGGTTGCGCTGGAACTCCTCGGGCGTCTTCTCCGGGCGGTCGCGCAGTTCGAGTTCGTCACCTTCGGCGACGCCCAGATACAGCCGGTAGCCGTCCACGCGGTCGAGCAGCTTGCGCCCGAGTTTGGTCGGCGCCTTGAGCAGCCAGTAGAACAGCATGTTCAGGCCCAGCACCGAGATTGCGCCGAGCCCGAGCAGGATGACGCCGGGCGAGATGTCGCCGAAGGGCAACTGCGCGAGGATGAATCCCAGGAAGCCGAGGGCGATGCCGTTGGACAGCAGCATTGCGATGCGTTTCGGCCAGTTCAGGCCGCGCCAGGCCTGGAGCCCCTTGACCAGTCCGGCGATCATCCCCGCGCCGATCATGCTGCCGACGCCGCCGAACATCGCGATGAACACGTCGAACTCGTTGCCGTACATCACACCCAGCGCAATCGCCGCGAGCAGACCGACGATCGACAGCACCACGCCGCCGGCGAACCATCCGGCGTTGGTGATGAAATATTCCTTGTTCCAGTTCTTTTTCAGCGCCTGCTCGTGGGCATCGATCGCGCTCGAGATGGTCGCGTGCTTCGACTGCTCGAACCGAAAGCGCTTGCCGGGCAGTTTCGCGGTGATCGCCGCTTCGCCCGGGGCCTTGTCCACGGACTTGCCCGTGCGCTCGAGCACGAACCCGTCTTCGTTCTCGAGGATCGTCCAGTAGCCCTTCACCGCGAGGTTCACGACGGCCGCGACGAACGCCGTGCGGTCGTGCCCCATGCGCGCGAGATAGCGCGCCGCGCCCGGCGACAGCCCCTTTGGCGGCTGGTATTCGGGAATGATCACGCCGCCCGGTGGGTCGCGTCCGGCGCGGACCCAGCCGATCAGGTAGTAGACGAACACCACGGCGATCGTGCCGAGCAGCGCCGCCAGGGTCGCGTTCGCCTCCAGCCAGGCGCGCGCCTCGTCGGCCGCTCCGGGCGGCTCGACCATGCCCTTGGGCCAACCCACGGCAATGGTCAGGCCCTCGCGTGGTGCAAGCGGTGCGGTGGTCTCGAACTCCACGCGGCGGCCGTCCAGCACGCGTTGCGTGAAGGCCTTTGCCGTGGAACCCTGCGGGCCGGTCCAGCCGGCGAGCATGAGATCGCTTCGCGCGACCTCGGCGGGCAGCACGACTCGCGCGCTGGCGTGGTCGATCGGAAACACCCAGCCGTTGCCCGTGACGTTCCAGTAGAGCTCGTCGTGCTCCTCGAAAAAGCCGAGCTGGCGCGTTGTGCGGTAACGCAGCCGGTAGGTGTGTTCGCCGTGTGCAATCAGCCGGTCGGCGCTTCCCACGTAGATGCGAATGCCGTTGGACAGCCGCTCGGTGTGGTGCGGTTCGGGCGCGCCGTCGCGCTCGACCTCGCGCAGGTCGAAACCCACGCGGTAGTGCATGCCGCGGCGGTCTTCGTAGTCGAGCGGAAAATCGCGATAGATGCCGCGGCGAATCTCCTTGCCCTCGGCGCGCACCCGGATCGTTTCGGTGACCTGCAGCGATCCGTCGGCGCTGACGTTGATGCTGGCGTCGAACGCCAGGATGCGTTCCTCGGCCCGCGCGGGGGTCGCCAGCAGGCAGCCGAGCGCAAGCGCGGCGAGGATTCGCAAACCCTTCATGCCTCGGCCTGGAACAGTTCCGCCGGGCGAAAGCCGAACGGCCGCGCGACGAGCAGGTCCGGGAACGAATCGATGCGCACGTTCAGCGCATTGACCGCGCCGTTGTAGTAGCGGCGCGCGTACTGCAGGTCGGTCTCGACCGCGGTCAATTGCTGCTGCAAGTGCAGGAACGATTCCGAGGAGGCAAGCACCGGATAGGCCTCCGCGACGGCGATCAGCTGGCCGAGCCGTTCGCCCAGCCGGCCTTCCGTCGCGCCGCGTTCGGCGGGGTTTTGCTGGCGTTCGCTGCGCGCGCGCAGTTCCGCGAGTTCAGTCTGCACGCTGCGCTCGAAATCCGTGTGCGCACGCAGGGCGTCGATGAGTTTCGGAATCAGGTCGTGGCGGCGCTTGAGCTGCACGTCGATGTCGCTCCAGGCCTGCGCGACCCGGTGCCGATCGCGCACGAGCAGATTGAAGGCGACGATGGCCCAGACGACGACGGCGCCCAGCGCGGTGTAGAAGATCCATTCCATTGCGTGCCGACTATACCGCTTCGGCCTGAGCCTACGGCAGTGCGGTGGTGCCCAACGCGCGCCTTGGGCGTCGCGGTGCAGCGCTGGCGCCTCGCCTGTCCGGGCTCCGTGATGCCGCGGTGGAGAAATAGTCGGTCCGCCCCGCCGACACTCGCCGGCCGAACCGGAACGGCGGATAATTGAACTTTCAGCCGCCCGGTCCCGGGTGGTTCTGCGGTTTTTGTTGCGCGACGGCGTTCGCTGCGTGTGCTGACTCCGTATCACTCGTTTTCGCACCTGCTGCCCCTGCCTGGCCTGTACGGCTTGGTTGCCGTCGTTCGGTTTCCCTCCGGATTGGAGCTGCAATCGTAATCTCGACAGCACAGCATCAGCCGGGCCTGCCGCCGGTTATTCGCAGGGGTGATCAAACGGATCACGGCTTCGTCAGCGGCCTCATGCTCAATGGCGCCCGCAACGGGCATTTCACAGTGGACGTCTCGAGCCAGGCGGCCATCGCCGAGTTCAAGCGCAAACTCCGCGATGCGCTGAGTCAGCGCGGAGACGGGCCAGAAGTCCTCCATGTGATCCGCTTGCTGCTGATCAACGGCGAACGTGCGGGTTTTTCGATTGTCGCGCGGCTCGGCCGTTCCGGCCGCGAGCGGGAACTGGAAGCCATCGCGCTGTCGCCCGAATACCGCGAGCTCGGCTACGGGCGTCAGTTTCTGGGAACCACGCTCAGGGCGTTGCGGAACAACGTGGTCTATGTGCGCTGCGCGCGGCGCTCGCAGCGCCTCTACGAAATGCTGTTGCGGCGCGGGTTCGAACACCTCCGTGATACCGCGGACGGATTCAGGGTGCTGAAACGGGATGCCGCGCCCCCCCCGGTGGTGGACGGTGCATCGGGGATTGGCGATCCGCGCTTTGCCGATCAGGTGCGGCGCAAGGTCGGGTAGACGGTCAGCGCTCGCAGAGCGTCGCGTCGCCGCCGCGTTCAATTTCGTCCGCGATGGTCTGCACCAGCGCCTGCAACTCGCTGACCGAAAGCTCGCGCATGATGCGGTTGACGGTCTCGGCCGGCAGGCGTACCTGGCCGATGCTGCCGTCCGCGCGGCTGTATTGCACGCCGACGCGGGAGATGGCCGCGGGACCATCCGAGTCCTCGGCGTTGATCGCGGCGGCCTGCTCGTCGAGCAGGGCATCGTATTCGCGCTCGATCTCGTCGATCTGTCCGGCGTCGGTGTCCTCGTCGATCAGAACCTCGCAGACGCCATCGAGCTCGCGCAGCTCGGCGTCGATGCCGCGCGCGCCCAGCCAGTCGCGGAAGCGTGTGGCAAACGACCCGGAGAAAAACGGAAACGCGAGCATTGAGGTATGGGCAGGGGCCGGCTTTCACCGGCCCCCGGCTGCTCTACTGATTCGGCAGCTTTTCGATGCCGAGCAGCTTCAGGATGTACTTCTCGTAGAGCGGTTCGGAGGTGCCCTTCTTCATCTTGCGGATGAAGTACTTCTCGAACGCGATCTTCGCCAGGTGCACCCACTTGCCCTTCTTGAACCAGGCGACGTTGCGCGGCGGAATCTGGGGCAGCGCGACGAACGCGGCACCGGTATCGCCCATGTCCGCAAGACAGATGGCGTTCCAGGTCGCCTTCTGATGGGGTTCCTTGCCGGCGAGTTCGGCCTGGATGTTGTGCACGATGGAGGTCACCATCGACTCGATCATGTAGCCGGTCTTCGGCGTGCCGGTCGGCACCGGAGTGGCCTCCACGGGTGGAATCGCGATGCAGACACCGGCCGAGTAGATGTTCTTGTACTTCGGGTTGCGATGGTGCGCGTCGACCAGCACGAACCCGCGCGGGTTGCACAGGCCGTCGACGGCGGCGACCGCTTCCACGCCCTTGAACGCCGGCAGCATCATCGCGAACTTGAACGGAATCTCGTGTTGCTTGACGGTGTTGCCGCCGGCGTCGAGTTCATCGGCGAACAGCTTGCCGGCCTCGACCTTCGTGGTCTTCGCATTGGTGACCCACTGGATGTGATGACTGCGGAACTCGCTCTCCAGCAGACCTTTCGAGTCGCCCACGCCGCCCAGGCCGAGATGACCGATATACGGCTCGCTGGTGACGAACTTGATCGGGAACTTGTCGCGAATCCTGCGCTTGCGCAGATCGGCGTCGACGATGAATGCAAACTCGTAGGCCGGACCGAAGCACGAGGCGAACGGCATCGCGCCGATGACGATCGGACCGGGCTCGTCGAGGCAGGACTGGTACTGTTCCCATGCCTTCTCGGCGTGGTCGATCGAGCACACCGAGGTGGTGTGGCCGCCATGAGGGCCGGAACCTTCCACCTCCTCGAACGCGAGCCGCGGGCCGGTGGCGATGATCAGGTAGTCGTAATCGACGCTCTGACCATTGTCGAGTTCCAGCTTGCTGTTCTCGGCGTCGATGCGCGTGCAGGTCGCGGCGATGAAGCCGATGCCCTTCTTGGAAAGATACGGCTCGATCGGAAAGGTGATGTCGCCGCGTTTGCGCCAGCCGACCGCCGCCCACGGGTTGGACGGCACGAACTGAAAGTAGTCGACGGCATTGATGACGGTCACGTCGTGCGCCTTGCCGACGGCCTCCTTCATTTCATACGCGGCGGGCATGCCGCCCGTGCCGGCGCCAAGAATGACGATATGAGACATAAAGAAAATCCTCCGGGGGCCTTAAGAATGGTTGGCGGGCGCCGCCCTGTGATTGTTTTTTCGCGGGCGGACCGCAGCGGTTGTAGCACCGGGGCGGACCGAGGGTCAAACGCAGGCGCGTGGACGGGCATTGACAAGCCGCTACGCCCGGGCGAGGATGGCGCGCATGTGCCCGCACCCGAAAACCACCCGCGTACTGATGGCGCGCGTCCGCTTCTGGCGGTCGCGACGGTGGTTCGTGGAGGCGCATCCGGTCTGATCCCCTAACAAACCGGAACCCTGCAAGAGGCCACCGATCCTTCGTGATCCGTGGCCTTTTTTGTTGCCTGCAATCTGTCGACTTGGAGCTGTGTCATGTCCGTGCCCGCCGCGTATGTCGGCGTCATTCTGATCTGGAGCACCACGCCACTGGCGATCCGCTGGAGTGGCGATGGCCTGGGCTTTTTGCTGGGCGTATCGCTGCGCATGAGCCTGGGCTTTGCGCTGGTCGCGGCGATCATCGCGGTCATGCGCACCGACTGGCCGCGCGAACGCGCGGCACTGCGCGTGTATGCGATCTCGGGCGCGGTGCTGTTTGTGGCGATGACGCTGGTGTACTGGGCCGCGCGACACGTCCCGACCGGCTGGATCTCGCTGGTGTTCGGGCTTTCGCCGCTGGTCACGGGTCTGCTCGCTGTGCGTTATCTCGATGAAGCCGCACCGGGCGCTGTGCGCCTGACCGGATTCGCGCTGGCCTTTGGCGGCCTGGTGCTGGTGTTCGCGCAGGGTTTCGAGCTGGATGGCGGCGCGGTGCTGGGGCTCGCGGCCGTGCTCGGCGGGGTGGTCGTGCACTGCGCGGGTGCGGTGTGGCTGAAGTCCGCGATGGGGCGTATTCCGGCGATTTCACTGAACGCCGGTACGCTCGCGTTCGCGCTGCCGCTGTGGTGGCTGCTGGTCGTCGTGGCGGGCGAACCGGTCGCCGAGGTGCCGCCGCATGCGCTCGGCGCGATCGCGTATCTCGCCATTGTCGGTACGGCGCTGGGGTTTCCGTTGTACTTTTATGTACTGCGGCAGGTTGCGGCCAGCCGGGTGGCACTGATCACGCTGGTGACGCCGGTGATCGCGCTGGCGCTCGGTGCGTGGCTCAATGACGAGCCGCTCGGCGCGCGGGTGCTGGGCGGCGCGGCGCTCGTGCTTGGCGGGCTTGCGGTCTATCAGTTCGGTGCGCGGCGCGAGCGGCGGCGGGCGGCGTTTGGGACTCTCAAGGCGGTGAACGAAACATGATTCCGGACGTGAAAACGATGGTCGCCGAACTGGTGGCGATCAATTCGGTGTCGAGTGTCAGCCGCGAGTTCGATCACGGCAATCGGGCCGTGATCGACCTGCTCGCCGGCTGGTGCGAGGCACTGGGTTTCCGGGTCACCGTGCAGCCCGTCTCGGAGCACCCGGAGAAATCGAACCTGGTCGCGGTGCTCGGCAGCGGCGAGGACGGCCTGGTGCTGGCCGGCCATACCGACACCGTGCCGTATGACGAAACCGGCTGGGCGAGCGACCCGTTCCGGCTCGACGAGCGCGACGGGCACTGGTACGGGCTCGGCGTCGCGGACATGAAGGCGTTTCTCGCGCTCGTGCTGGAAGCCGCGCGCGGCGTGGACGCGCGCACGCTGCGCCGCCCGCTGGTGTTCGTGGCCACGGCCGACGAGGAATCCTCGATGGACGGTGCCCGGCGGTTGGTGGACCACGGCGGCCTGCCGGCGAGACATTGCGTGATCGGCGAGCCGACCGCGCTGAAACCGATCCGCATGCACAAGGGCATCATCATGGAGGCGGTGCGGCTGACGGGGCGCTCGGGGCACTCCAGCGACCCGTCGCTCGGGCGCAACGCGCTCGATGCCATGCGCGAGGTGCTGAACGCGCTGGATGCCTGGCGCGCGGAACTCGCGCGGGCGCATCGCGAGCCGGCGTTTCACGTGGCCCAGCCGACGCTGAACTTCGGGCATGTGCACGGCGGTGACAACCCGAACCGCATCTGCGCCCAATGCGAACTGCATTTCGACCTGCGCATGCTGCCCGGCATGCGGGCGGACGATCTGCGCGCGCAGATCGACGCGCTGGTCGCACCGATCGCCAGTGCGCACGAGGTCCGTTTCGAGCGTCGCGCGCTGTTCGAGGGCATCGAGGCGATGGAGACCGCGGCCGACGCGCGGATCGTCGACGCCTGCGAACGGCTGTCGGGCCAGCGCGCCGGCGCGGTCGCGTTCGGCACCGAGGGTCCGTTCTTCGCCGAGCTGGGCATCGACACCGTGATCCTGGGTCCCGGTGACATCGAGGTCGCGCACCAGCCGAACGAGTCGCTGCCGGTTTCGCGTGTCGAGCCGTGTATCGCTATCCTGCGCGGACTGATCGCGGAGTTCTGTCAGGCATGAGCCAGGAAACCAGCTTTATCGATCCGTTCGTCGCCGGGTTTCGGCAGTCGGCGCCGTACATCCACGCGCATCGCGGGCGCACCTTCGTGGTGTACTTGGGCGGCGAGGCGGTGGCCGATCCCGGATTCGCGCACCTGCTTGGCGATATCGCACTGCTCGCCGGGCTCGGTGTGCGGCTGGTGCTGGTGGCCGGGGCGCGTCCGCAGATCGAGGCCCGCTGTCGGACCGCCGGCGTGGAGCCGCGGTATGTCGACGGTCTGCGCGTGACCGATGTTCGTTCGCTCGAATGCGTGAAGGCCGCCGCCGGGGTGATCCGCGTCGAGATCGAGTCGATCCTCTCGGCCGGGCTGCCGGGCTCGCCACTCGCGGGCGCGAACCTGCGCGTGACCTCCGGCAATTTCGTCACTGCGCAGCCTATCGGAGTGGTCGGCGGAGTGGACTTCCAGCACACCGGGCGCGTGCGGCGGGTCGATGCGCAGGCCATCCGCGGCCAACTCGACACCGGCGCTGTCGTGCTGCTGTCGCTGCTCGGATACTCGCCCAGCGGCGAGGTGTTCAACCTGCGTGCCGAGGAGGTCGCCGCACAGACGTCGATCGCACTCGGCGCGCACAAGCTCATCGCGCTGGTCGACGCAGCGGGCCTGCACGATGCTGATGGCCGGCTGCGGCGCCAGCTGTTGACCTCGCAGGCCGAGAAACTGATCGCCGCTTCGCCGCCGGCCGATCCGGCCGTGGCGACCGCCGCGCGGGCACTGAGCGAGGCCGCGCGTGGCGGCGTCGCGCGCTGCCATCTGATCGACCGGCGCGTCGACGGCGCGCTGCTGCGCGAGTTGTTCACGCGCGACGGCATCGGCACGCTGATCGCATCCGACCCGTTCGATGTCACGCGCCAGGCGCGCATCGATGACATCGGCGGCATCCTCGCGCTGATTGAACCGCTAGAACAGGGCGGTGTGCTCGTGCGGCGCTCACGCGAGCAGCTCGAGACCGAGATCGACCGCTTCCAGGTCATCGAGCGTGACGGCATGGTCATCGCCTGCGCGGCGCTGTATCCGTTCGCCGATGCGCGGACCGCCGAGCTTGCCTGTCTGGCCGTGCATCCGAGCTATCGCGGCAGCGACCGTGGCGAGCAACTGCTGCGGCATGTCGAGTCGATCGCCGATGCCTTCGCGAGCGAGATTTTCGTGCTCACGACGCAGTCCGCGCACTGGTTCATCGAGCACGGTTTTCGCGAGGTCGGTGTGGATCACCTGCCGATCGCGCGCAAGGCCATGTACAACTGGCAGCGCAATTCCAAGGTGCTGGTCAAGCCGCTGGCGCCGAATACGATCGCCTGACTGGGGCGGCTGAGGCCTGTTCTTGCGCGTGCGCGGGCGGGCCCCGCGCGTTGTGCCGTCCGGCGGCGCTCGCGTATCCTGATCGCCTGCTTTCCCGCTCGGGTCACGTTCATGCACCTGTCCGCCGCTTCCATGGCGGTAGCCGGCCCCGGCGACTCGCCCGTGGTCGCGCGTGCGTTCACGTTCTGCCTGCTGGCGACCACGGTCTCCATGTTCCTGCTGATGCCGGCGCTGGCCTCGCAGCACTGGCCGTTTGGCGATGGCATGCACGCGCTGGCCTATCTAGGGCCGGTGTTCGGCGCGCACCAGGTTGCGACGCTGTATCTGTTCACCGACCGTGAGGCGCGCGCCGTGGTGGCGGCCGATCGGGCGTTCTTTCTGGTCTGGCCGCTGGTAATCGTCGCGGCGACGACCGTCTGGTTCTATTTCGCCGGTGTTACGGCGCTCGGCTACTTCTGGGCATTTTTTGCCGGCATCACGATCTATCACTACCAGAAGCAGAACATCGGCGTGTTTGCCCTGCTTGCGCCCGTGCTGGGGCATGGGCGCATGTCAACGTTCGAGCGGCGCCTGATTCTCGCCGGTGGCTTGATCGGCATCGCCGCGTTTGCCTATCCGATCGATCACACGCCGTTTCACGACACGGTGCTCGGTCCCGCGCATGACTGGATCGTGTCGGCCGACCTGATTGCGTTCGCGGCACTCATGGCGGTGGCGGTCTGGCATGTGGTTCGGCAGCTGCGCGCCCGCGAGGCCGGCACGCGCCCGGAGTGGTTGAAGTACGTCCTGCTGCTCGTGCTGGTGGGTTATTACTGGCCGCTGTTCGTCATCGAGAACCGGCTCGTGGCGTTTCTGATGTTTGCCGGCAGTCACGCCCTGCAGTACTTCGCCATCATGGGTTTCGTGGCTGCCAACGGTACGGGCGTGGACGGTGTGCGCGCCGCCGGCCGTCGTGGCCTGTGGCAGGGCGCGGTTTCTGTTGTGCTGCTCGGTGCGATCAGCTATCTCGCCTGGCAGCTCTGGGACGGAACCGCCGGCCTGCACCGCGCGAAGGTGTTCGAACAGCCGTGGACGAGCGCGCTGATCGGGCTTACGACCAGCTTTTCGCTGGTGCACTACCATTTGGACGCGCGGTTCTGGCAGATGCGCAGGCGCGAGTCGGGCCATTTCGTCCGCTCGCGTCTGCCGTTCCTGTTCGCATCGGGGCGTCCGCGCACCAGCGGTGCCTGATCAGGCAGGGTCGACCGAGCTGCGTGCGGCGCTGGTGACCGGTGCCGCCAGCGGTTTCGGCCGCGCGCTTGCGCTTGCGCTCGCGCGTGACGGCTGGCAGGTGTGGGCCTGCGATCTGGATGAAGCCGGCGCGCAGGCGACGGCGGCGGCGATCCACGCAGCCGGCGGTGCGGCCGAGGCGCGCGCACTGGATGTCCGCGAACCGGGCCAGTGGCAGGCATTGGCCGCGGAACTCTCCTACCAGCCGGCGGCACTCTCGCTGTTGATCAACAATGCCGGGGTTGCCGCTTCGGGCCGGCTCGGCGAACTGCCGCTGGACGAATGGCGGCGTGTAATGGACGTCAACTACTGGGGGGCGGTGCACGGCTGCGAGGCGTTGCTGCCGCTGCTGCGGCGTGCACCCGCAAGCGCGCACATCGTCAATGTCGCCTCGTTCCTCGGCTTCGTGAACGGCCCGCGCATGGGGGCGTACAGCGTGTCCAAGGCCGCGCTGATTGCGCTGTCCGAAAACCTCTACAGCGACTTCGCGCACGAGGGTCTGGGCATCACCGTGCTCTGCCCGGGGTTCTTTGAATCGGGCATGTTCGCGAACACGCAGTTCACCCGTCCCGCGGAACAGCATCGCCACGCGCGCAAGCTGCGCATGAATGCAATGGCCGTCGATCGTCTCGTGAGCGAGACGCTGGCCGCGATCGGCAGCCGCCGGCTCTACCTCGTCACGCCGTTTGCACCGTCACGGCTCGCCTGGTGGTTCAAGCGCCTTGCGCCGGCCGCGTTCCTGCGCCGGGTTGCCCGGCACGAGAACGCGCGGCTTGATATCTAGGGACAGATGGTGTCGCCACCGCACATATTGGTCGCGATCTGCGTCCCGTTCGCGACCTGTGGGTTTGCGTTGCCGCCGTTGTTGCCATCAATGCTGTTGTTGCCGTAGGCGCTGGCCTGGCCCAGGTTCAGACCCAAACCGGTGTTTGACAGGACAGTGTTGCCGGTCACGAGCGAGGCGCGTGCATCGCTGATACCCGCGCCACCGTTCAGCATCACGACATTGTTGCTGATCAGGCTCTCCGTCGTGCCGATGCCGTCGTTTCCATTTCGATGAAGGGCGTTGCCCGATATGAACGACCCCTGGCCGCAGGTGATCCCGTTGATGCCGTTTTCTTCAATGGTGTTTGAAACGATGCGCCCGGACAGTTCCACGGCGACTCCGAAGCTGCTGTTGTCCATGACATGAACTTCTTCCACCACGCCTTGCGGGCCAAGGCGTATACCGGCATGGCCAAAACCGCGTACGCGACCGTTGCGTACCGCCACCCGTCTCTGCCCCCCGGCACTGACGCCCTCGCCGCTTCCGACCGGCGAGCAGACCTTCGGCATCCCCGAGCAGTCCGTCGGCCCGATGATCGAGAATCCGTTCAGGTCGAGGTCCACGTCCGAACTGGTGATTTCGACCGCCCAGATATTCTCGGGCTGCGGCAGGCCGGTAACGTCGAGGTTCCCCGTCAGCCGGTAGCTGCCGGCCGCGCTGATCGTGACCGGGAACCCGGGCGTGTCGCCGGCCGTGACGCCGCCGGCCAGGGCGCGGGTCTGATTGATTTCGATGACGCCATCGACCGCCCGTGCCGTCGTCGTTGGCAGCGCGGTCAGGATGGTGCAGGGAAGGATCGCCAGGAGATGCCGGAACTTCAACGAGAACATACGGTGCTCCAGTGTCAAAGCCGCCATTGGGAAGGGCCGGCAGAGTATAGGCACGCTGCTGTTGTTCGGGCGAGTAGTTTTGCGAGCGTGACTGGTACGCCGGGCTTCTTGTAGTCGCACCGTCCGACGGGTGTGGTGGTCAGCCGCCTTGCCGACGGTTCAGAACCCCCCGTAACGCAGCATCACGGCCACCGCACTGAGCGCCGATACCCAGAGGATCGAGCGGCGCGTGCGTCCGGCATCGACCCAGCGCGAGAACCTGCGCCCCAGCCACAGCCCCAGCAGCACGCCGGGCACGAGCAGCAGCCCGGCCGCGGCCGCCTGCATGTCCAGCCGGTTCAGGCCCGCGAAGATCGCAAGCAGGATCAGGTTGCTCGCAAAGAAGTACACCGACAGCGTTGCGCGTACGACCGGTCCGGCCGCGTGCTGATACACCAGTGCGATCGGCGGGCCGTTCATCGCGGTCGTCACGCCGCTGAAACCCGAAAGCGCCCCCATGGGCAGCTGCCAGCGCGGCACTGGCGAGCAGTGGATTCGCGCAAGTGACAGCCACACCATCGCGAGCGTCAGCGCCCCGAACAGCATCGCCAGCCACACGAGCGGCAGGTGCGTCAGTGCAATCGCGCCGAGCAGATAACCCGGCCCATTGCCGAGCACGATCCAGCCCAGCCCGCGCCAGTCCGCGGCATGCCGGTTCGCGATGAAGTTGGCTGCTGTGAGCACCAGCGCCGCGAGTGTGATCGGCACCGGTACCAGCGCCGGATCGATGAACAGCAACACGGGGGCGGCGACCAGCGCGAAGCCAAACCCGACCGCTGACTGCAGTGCCGCGCCGGCGGCGACGGCAATGACCGAAACCGCGATCGCCCACGCCGGATACGCACCCGCCGCCGAGAGCAGGGCGTCTGAAGTCATCGGGTTTCTCCGCGCGTGACGCCGACGATCTAGTGGGCCAAGTGGAAAGCTCTGTAACCCTCAGAGCCACAGTGCGAGTGCGAATCAAGGCGCGTTTCGCAGGCAATGGCCCGCCCTTGGCAAGAAACGCAACACAGAGTCGCGCTCGCCCAGCGGCTCCCGAAGGGCCGCGCCACAAGCATCGTGGGCTGCGTTGCAGTCCTTGGAAAGGGCCTGCCATTCCCTGCGGACTGCGCCTTGCCCACAATGCTTGTGGCGCGGCTGAGTGTCACAGAACTTTCCACTTGGCCCACTAACCGCCCAGCGAGTCCGCGAGCGCGCGCAGCAGCGCCGCTCCGTCACCGCGCCATGCACTGCCGTGCATGCAGGCCAGCGTGCCGGGCTGCGTCGCCGCAAGTGACTCGATCAATGCGGCGGTGCGCGGCGCATGCGAGAAGTAGTCGAACTTCTGCCGAAAGGCTTCGGAGGGCGCAAGGATGTCGGATTCGGTCAGCGCTGCCCCGTCCGTGCCACCCTGGGTGAACAGATCGCCGCACAGCAGCGTCGCGGTGCTTTGCTCGTGCATCAGTCCGCAGTCCCAGCCGTGCGGCAGGTGCGGGGTGTCGAACCAGCGCAGCGTGTGTGATCCCAGCGCCAGGGTCGCCCCGTCGGCCAGCGCGCGCGGCGGGCGGTCTGCGATGTCGCTGATCGAAACCATTGCGGCGACCTCGCTGCAAACGGGCACCGCGGCCGGCGCCGTTGCCAGCCATTCGTTCAGCGATCCGCATTCGTCCGCTTCCACGTGCGAAAACGCAATGAAACGAAGTGACTCGGGTGCAATCAGGCTTGCAACCGCCTCGCGCACCAGCGGAAACATCCTGCGTGGCCCGGTGTGAAACAGCAGCGGTTCGTCGTCGACGATCAGATACTGGTTGAACGAGAACCCGCCGGCGCCGGGTATCTTGACCGGTGTGTTGATGCGGAATATGCCGCTCGCAATCTCGTGCACGTTGGTGCCGGAGTCTTTGTTGGTGGTGGTCACTGGCGAAGGTTCCTCGGACGAAGGCCTGGAGTTTTGGGCACGCTTGTGGTCACACGGCGCTGACCGGCCTGGCCTTGCACAGTTCGCGGCGCAGGTGCTTTGCGTAGTCGTGCACGTCGACCTCGATCGCGTGACGCGGTGTTGCCGCATAGCGTGCACGCACCTCGGCGAGCTCGGCGTCGACGTGCCCGGCGATGTCGGCCGGCCGCTGCCAGCGTCCCGTGATCGAGGCCGCGACCAGCTGCGATTGCAGGTCGGCCAGCGGCCAGATGCAGCCGTTCGGCTGAATCAGTCCGATGAAATAAAGGTCCGCGCGGTTCGGGTCGAACACGCGCAGGTACAGCGGCAGATCACGGTCCGCCCAGGGTGTGATGTCGCGGTCAAGAAACGGGAAGCGTACGTGATAGCCGGTGGCCGCGATCACGACGTCGAAAACCTCGCGGCGACCGTCGGTGAAGATCGCCTCGTTTCCTTCAAATCGTTCGATATCGCGGCGCACCGCGACATCCCCGTGGCGGATGGCATACGGCAGTTCCGAATTCACGATCGGGTGGCTCTCGAACAGCCGATGGTCGGGCTCCGGCATGCCATAGCGTCGCGCGGGGCCGACAAAGATCCGCAGCATCAGGCGCCCGAGTGCGATGCGGACGGCGCGCGGCATCCAGGCGATATTCGTCAGCAGCCGGTCGGACGCGAGCCCGCCGACGAACTTCGGCACGAAGTAGTATCCGCGCCGCAGGCTGATGGCGGTGAACGCGGAAACCCGCGCGGTGTCCACGGCGATGTCACAGCCGGAGTTGCCGCCGCCGATCACCAGCACGCGCCTGCCGGTGAACGGCGTGTTGTCCTTGAACGCATGCGCATGCAGCCATTCGCCGCTGAAGGTGCCGGGGTACTGCGGTTCGCGTGGCGCCCAGTGGTGGCCGTTCGCGACCAGCAGGTGTTCGCACTCGATGCAGTCGCCGTTGTTGAGCGCGAGCGACCAGCCGCCGCCATCCAGTGGACGCGCGGTTCTGACTTCCGTTTCAAACCGGATATGTCGATGCAGATCGAACGCGCGCGCGTAGTCCTCGAGATACTTCAGCACGAGCGCGTGCGAGGGATAGTCCGGATATTCGCGCGGCATCGGAAAGTCGGTGAACTGCGACTCGCGCCTGGAGCTGATCAGGTGCGTGCTCGCGTACACGCTCGAATGACCGGGTCTGGGGTCGAACACCCAGTTGCCGCCGACACGCGCGGACTTCTCCAGCACCACGAGGTCCGTGATCCCCGCGGCCAGCAGGTTCTTCGCGGCCGTGAGTCCGCTCGGGCCCGCGCCGATCACGCATGCACGGTGTCGCGCCCGGCCTGTGTTCATTGCCCCTGCGTCGCGAGCCAGCGCTTCAGTTCGAGCACCCAGTGGCGCTTGATGCGCGCCCACATCTGGGCGGCCCAGACGATGTTCGGATGGGCGTTCGTGAATGCGTCGTCGGTTGGGGGCGGGTTCGCGGGGTCGTAGCCTTCGATCCAGGCGCGCGCCGCGGGATCGTCTGCGAGTGCCGCGGTGTCGGGTGCCGTGAAATGGTTGTAGGTCGCGGGCAACCCGATGGTCTCGACGACGACCCCAGGTGCCGTGGCCGCATAGGCGTTCGTCGACCCCACGCCGAAAAAATCCCCGCCGAACGGATCGCCGCCGATGTAGGCGCCGAAGAAGGCCTCGGTCGACGGCGGGATGTCGCGCAGCCGTCCTGCCATCGCCCAGGCCTGCGGAAACAGGCGCGCCATGCCGCCTGATGCGAGCGCGGATGCGAATGCGAGTTTCAGGCCCACGACGGGGCGTTCGTCTCCATCGACCGGGTCGGTGATCGTTGTGCGCGATTCGGGCGCGCCGGTGGCCGGATTCCAGACCTCGTGTGCGGCGTCGAACTCACCGGCCAGTTCATGTAGCACCCGCACGGTCTGCACACCACCGAGGCTGTGTCCGACGATCATCGGCCGCAGCGGACTGTGTTCGTAATACCAGGCGATTGATCCGGTCAGCCGTTCGCTGCCCAGATACGCGCTGTAGGTGTAGGTGCCATCGGCCGGGTTGCGGATGCGTTCGGCGGGGTAACCCATTGCGACGAGGAACGCGCCAAACGAACGCAGGGTTTCCGCCGCCGGCGGCACCGCGCCGTGGACCAGCATGATCTGCGCGGCCGGTGCATGCGCGAGCGTTTCGGATACATCCGCCGCCGAGACGCGATCCGGATCGAGTTGTTGGATGCGTGTTGCGAGCTCGGCATCCAGCAAGGGCGCAACGAAGGCTGCGGCGGCCGGCGGGTCGCCGGTCGTGCCGGTCGTCGAACAGCCGGCGAGCAGTGCGAGCGCGAGGGCCGCCAGCGCGATGCGCACGCGCGTGCTCACGGCCGTTCGGGATCGATCGTCGTGAAGTCCGCGACCTGGCGATGGCCGGCGCGCGGATCGGGCTCGCTGTCGCGCGCCAGCCAGACGGTGTGCAGGCCGGCCGCGCGTGCGGCATCGAGTTCCGCCTCGATATCCGACAGGAATACGATCTCCTCGCCCGGCCGGCCGATGGTTTGGGCGATGCGCCGGTAGGAATCCGCCTCGCGCTTCGGGCCGGTGGTCGTGTCGAAATAGCCGGAAAACAGCGGCGTCAGGTCGCCGTGATCGCTGTAGCCGAACAGCAGTTTCTGTGCGGCGATCGAACCCGACGAGTACACATACAGCGCATGGCCGGCCGCGTGCCAGCGGCGCAGTGTCGTCGCCGCATCCGCATAGACATGCCCGCGCAGGGTGCCGTCGGCATAGCCGGCGGCCCAGATCAGCCCTTGCAGGGTCTTGAGTGGCGTGGCCTTGCGGTCCTCGTCGATCCAGCGGGTGAGCGTTGCGATGGCGGCGTCGAGCGAGTCGCCGCCGGCTTGTTCCGCGATGGCCGCAATCTGCGCGGCAACGACCGGATCGGCCCGATGTTCGCGCACGAACGCGCCGATCCGCTCGCGCGCATACGGGAACAGCGTGTCGTAGACGAAGCGCACCGAGGTCGTGGTGCCCTCGATGTCCGTGACGATGCTGCGCGGTGCGCTCATGCGACGTGAATGCCTGCGCGTGATCGCACGCGGAGCGGCCGGATGCGCAAACGCCTCAGGCGGCGTGCGCGGTCACGAAGGCGTCGAAGCTCGGGAAGCGCTCGGCAATCGTCGAGCCCGTGAACTTGCCGACCCAGCCCTCCGGTGTCGTGAAGAACCGGATGCAGGTGAATTCCGGATGCTCGCCCATGTCGAACCAGTGCGTGGTGTCCGGGGGCACGCTGATCAGATCGCCCGCCGTGCACAGCACGCAGTACACGTGACCGTCGATGTGCAGGTAGAACAGCCCGCGCCCGGCGACGAAGAAGCGGATCTCGAAGTCGTCGTGGGTGTGTTCGTTCAGGAACTTCTTGCGGAATTCCGCACGCTGCGGGTTGTCCGGCGTGATGCGTGCGACGTCCACATGCTGAAAGCCGAAACGCTGCGACAGCTCGGCGATGTCGTCGGAAAACGCCTGCAGGACGCCCGCGGTGTCGAGCGCCGCGGCGTCGGCGCGTACCGGCCAGCGGGTGAATTCCACGCCGAGTTCGGCCAGCCGCGCGGCGATGGCCGCGTGGTCGTCGAGCACCTCGACCTGGTCGGGGGCGTTGTCCGGGTGGATCGAGAGTGTGGTCATGCGCGCAGTCTCCGACGTTCGATTTCGACCTGGAACATCGACTCCAGCGCCTCGCAATGGCGCAGCGCGGCGTCGACGCCCGATCCCCAAGTGTACAGTCCGTGGCCGCGGATCAGGTACGCGGGCGGGATGCCGTGGCGGGTCATCCAGGCGTCGGCCGTCTGTGCGAGCCGCACGGTGTCCTGGTCGTTGTCGAACACCGGAATCGTCACCCGGGTCTCGTGGGTGTCCACGCCAGGGAAGGCCTTCAGGAGTTCGTAGCCGGCCAGTTCGATCGTCGCGCCCGCGTCCATGGACCAGGCCGTCGCCGCCGGCGGGTGCGGATGCAGCACCGCGCGTGCTTCGGGAATGCGCCGGTAGATCTGCACGTGCAGGGGCGTTTCGGCCGAGGCCCGACGCTGGTCACGCGGGCGGCCGTCGGCGTCTGCACGCAGGATGTCGCGCGGGGTCAGCCGGCCTTTGTGTGCGCCGGAGACCGTCACGGCGAGGTCGCCATCGTCGAGCCGCGCGGAAAAGTTGCCGCTCGTGGCCGGCACCCAGCCAAGCCGGTGCAGTTCGTGGCCGGCCCAGATCAGTTCGTCGACGCAGCGCTGAAAATCACGCATCGGCTATAGATACCGACCGGCGGCGGCGACGCAGACGACGACAAGTCCAATGCTGAGGTTGATGCCGATGATGCGGCGGATCTGCGCGAGCGCCTTGCCGCCGGCCGGCCAGTCGGCTGCCTCGACTGCGCGCTTCAGGCGCGGATACGGCGCGAAGTACAGGTGCAGGAACAGCGCCATCATCACCAGTCCGAGCCCGAACATGGTCCAGACGTAGTGGCGCGCGGCGGCGAACCCGCCCCAGCCAACCACGATGATCCACAGCCCGCTCGCGAGCAGCAGGCCGATCGCGAGCCAGACCCACGGAAAAAACCGCGCGAACACCTGCGACCACAGCGTCAGCCGTGTCGGCGGCTCCAGCAGGCTGGCGGCCACCGGGCGCAGCGCCATGTACGCGAAAAACATGCCGCCGACCCAGACCACGGCGGCCAGCAGGTGCACGAGGTTTGCGATCGACATCGACTTGGCTCCGAAAACGCGGCATTGTATCAGCGCCGCCGCCGGCCCCCGGGCCTCGCACGGCCCACGAAAACACTGATCGAACGACCGAGGAGGCCCCGATGAAATTCCTGTTGACCGCCGTTGCGGCGCTTGGCATCGGCGGCTGGTGCAGCGCCGGGGCCGAGGTAGGCCCGCCCGTGCCGGAGATCGGCACCAGTGAGCTGGCGGAGCTGATCAAGACCGAGCCGCGGCTCGTGCTGATCGACGTGCGCACACCCGAGGAGGTGTTGCTGCGTGACGGCATGATCGATGCGACGCAGAGCTACAACATCCCGCGCGGCTGGCTGGAGTTTCGCATCCGCGAGACGGTGCTCGACCCGACGACCCCGATCGTCGTCTATTGCGGGCGCAACGAACGCAGCCCGCTGGCGGCCGCCACGCTGCGCGAGATGGGCTACACGAACGTGCGCAATTACGCCGCCGGCATCTTCGCCTGGCGCGAGGCCGGGCTGCCACGCTGGATCATGGACAAGGCGCTGGACACGCCGCTCTACGAGCGGCCGCGCAAGATCGCCGAGGGCGTTTATTCGGCGATCGGCGCCACGCAGCCGCCGAGCTACGAGAACGCCGGCCATAACAACAACCTGTCCTTTGTGATCGGCAGCGAGGCGGTGCTGGTGGTCAATGCGGGCGACAACGACGCCCTCGCGCGTGCCCTGCACGCCGAGATCAGACAGATCACCGACCTGCCCGTGCGCTATGTCGCGCTGGAGAATGCGCAGGGTCACGCGATGCTGGGCTCGGGTTACTGGAAGGATCAGGGCGCGCAGATCATCGCGCATCGCGATGCGGCGACCGAGATCCACGAGCACGGCGCGGCGATTCTCGCGCGGGTGCGGGCGGGCCGGCGTGACTATGCGTTCGGCACGCGTGTGGTCGAGCCCGATGTCACCTTCGACGAGGTTCTGCCGATCGAGCTTGGCAACAAGCGTGTGGAACTGCGTTACCTCGGCCCGGCGCACGGTCCGGGCGACATCGTCGTCTGGCTGCCGGAGGACAGGCTCGTGATCTCCGGCGACGTGGCATTCCACGTTCGGTTGCTGCCGGTGTTCGAGACCACGGATACCGCGCGCTGGATCGAGACCTGGGATGCCTTCGAGGCGCTTGGTGCCGAGATCGTCATTCCGGGCCATGGCGGGCCGACGAACATGGCCGAGGTCACGCGCTATACCAAGGACTATCTCGTATACCTGCGCGGCAAGGTACGTGAGCTGCTCGACAACGGCGGCCAGCTCGAGGACGCCTACAAGATCGACCAGTCCCCGTACCGGCATCTGCACACCTACAACGAACTGTCGCGCCAGAACGCCGGGCGGGTGTTTCGCGCAATGGAGTTCGAATAGCACGCGCCGTCTCGGTGCCATCGCGCTGAAACCCGACTGTCTCGATCGGGTATTGGCCGGATTTCGCACCGTTTTCGATCATTGGGCACCCTGATCTGAACTGAGCTGGTGCGGCGCCACTGCCGCACCGCGATTTCCCCGCCTCGCGAACCCGCTGCCGGCGATGCTGGCACGGAACCTGCTTTTACCCTGTCGTGTCCGGCCACCGTCGGCCGGATGCATGGGTTCCTCCTCCACCCAGGGTAACGACGCCCGTCCGCGTGGTCTTCGTGATCGCGCGGCCCGGGCGTCGTTTTTTTTGCACAACGACTTTCTGGAGTTATGTATGACGTTTTTGGACAAGGCGGACCGGCGCAAGCGCGCAACGGGCGTGCGAACACTCGCCGCAGTGCTTGGTGTTGCGCTGACGCTGCCGGCGGCTGCCGAAACAGCGAACCTCGAGAAGGAAGACCTGAAGTTCGGCTTCATCAAGCTGACCGACATGGCGCCGCTGGCAATTGCATATGAAAAGCGCTACTTCGAGGACGAAGGCCTGTATGTGACCCTCGAGGCACAGGCAAACTGGAAGGTGCTGCTCGATCGCGTGATCGACGGCGAACTCGACGGCGCCCACATGCTGGCCGGTCAGCCACTCGGTGCGACGATCGGCTTCGGTACGCAGGCGCACGTGATCACGGCGTTCTCGATGGACTTGAACGGCAACGGCATCACCGTTTCCAACGCCGTCTGGGAAAAGATGAAGCCATTGATCCCGACCGGCGCCGACGGCAAGCCGGTCCACCCGATCAAGGCCGATTACCTCAAGCCCGTCGTCGACGAGTTCAAGGCCGAGGGCAAGCCGTTCAAGATGGGCATGGTCTTTCCCGTGTCCACGCACAACTATGAATTGCGCTACTGGCTCGCCGCCGGTGGCATCCATCCGGGCTACTACGCGCCGGCCAAGGGCGACATCACCGGCCAGATCAAGGCCGATGCATTGCTGAGCGTCACCCCGCCACCGCAGATGCCGGCGACACTCGAGGCCGGCACGATCTACGGCTACTGCGTCGGCGAGCCGTGGAACCAGCAGGCCGTGTTCAAGGGCATCGGCGTGCCGGTCATCACCGACTACGAGATCTGGAAGGACAACCCGGAGAAGGTCTTCGGTGTAACGAACGAATGGGCCGAGAAGTACCCGAACACACACAAGGCCGTGCTCAAGGCGCTGATCCGCGCAGCGATCTGGCTCGATTCCGGTGGCCTGGCCAACCGCAAGGAGGCCGCGAAAATCATGTCGCAGCCGAACTACGTGGGTGCGGACTATGAAGTCATCGCCAACTCGATGACCGGAACCTTCGAGTACGAGAAGGGTGACAAGCGTTCGGTGCCGGACTTCAACGTATTCTTCCGCTACAACGCGACCTATCCGTACTACTCGGATGCGATCTGGTACCTGACGCAGATGCGTCGCTGGGGCCAGATCGCCGACGGCAAGCCCGACGGCTGGTACATGGATACCGCGAAGAAGGTCTACCGGCCCGACCTGTACGCCGAGGCCGCCAAGGAACTGATCGCTGAAGGCAAGGCCAGGGCCGAGGACTTTCCGGACTTTGCGAACGAGTCCGGGTTCAAGCCACCACAGACCGAGTTCATCGACGGTGTCGCCTATGACGGGCGCAAACCGAACGAGTATCTGAAGAAGTTCCCGATCGGCCTGAAGGGCGACGACAAGGTTTGACGGCTAAGCGGGTGGTCCGTCCGGTGAAAGGCGGACCGCCCGCGGGAAACACGAGCCCGACAAAAAAGACCGGAGGTAACCCCTGTGAGTGAACAGATCATGACCCTGCCCAGCCGCGAGTTTCGGCCGTTGCTGGCGCGTGTGAACTGGGCGCCTGTCACCGGCTTGCTCGCACGCGCCGCGCGTGCGACGCTGGTTCCGGCGATCGCCATTGCCGTGTTCCTGATGCTGTGGGAAGGCGGCGCACGCAACGTGCAGACCTCGCTTGGCCAGCTGCCGGGTCCGGCGCAGGTGTACGAGGCCGCCGGAACGCTGCTCGAAGAACACATCGCCGAGCGCCGCAAGGAAAACGCGTTCTACGAACGCCAGGAAACGCGCAATGCCGAGAAGCTCGCCGCGGATCCCCAAGCTGAGGTGAAGATCCGGCCCTACACCGGCAAGCCCACGTTCCTCGACCAGATCCTGACGAGTCTGGGGACGGTCGCGACGGGGTTCATCATTGCCTCGCTGCTCGCGATCCCGGTCGGCATCGTCGCGGGGCTGTCCACGACCATGTACAGCGCGCTCAATCCGCTGATCCAGCTGTTCAAGCCGGTGTCACCGCTTGCATGGCTGCCGCTGGTGACGATGGTCGTCAGCGCCCTGTACGTGAGTGACGATCCGATGTTCGCGAAGTCCTACCTGAACTCGGCGCTGACCGTTGCGCTGTGTTGTCTGTGGCCGACGATCATCAACACAACCATCGGGGTCTCCACGGTCGACAAGGACCTCACGAACGTCTCGCGCGTGCTGCGCCTGGGCTGGTGGACGAACATCCGCAAGGTCGTGCTGCCGTCGGCGCTGCCGCTGATGTTCGCGGGCCTGCGCATGTCGCTCGGCATCGGCTGGATGGTGCTGATCGCGGCCGAGATGCTGGCGCAGAACCCGGGGCTAGGCAAGTTCGTCTGGGATGAGTTCCAGAACGGCTCCTCGCAGTCGCTCTCGCGCATCATGGTCGCCGTCATCGCGATCGGGGCGATCGGGCTTCTGCTGGACCGCGCGATGCTGATGCTGCAACGCCGGGTGCAGTGGGACAAATCCGCGGTGTTGCGGTGAGCATGGCGGGCGGAGGTAACTGAACATGATCAAGGATCATCTTCTCATCACGCAGGTCGGCATCGAGTTTCCGACCCCGAACGGGCCGTATGTCGCGCTGACCGACGTCAACCTCAACATAGCCGAAGGCGAGTATGTCTCGCTGATCGGCCATTCCGGTTGCGGCAAGTCGACCCTGCTGAACATCGTCGCCGGCCTGCATCAGGCCACCAGTGGCGGCGTGATTCTCGATGACAAGGAAGTCGACGCGCCCGGTCCCGAGCGCGCCGTGGTATTCCAGAATCATTCGCTGCTGCCCTGGCTCACGGCGTATGAAAACGTCGAGCTGGCCGTCAAACGCGTGTTCGGGCGCACCAAGACGCGCGCCGAGATGCGCGAGTGGATCGAGCACAACCTGCAACTCGTCCACATGGAACATGCCATGCATAAGCGGCCGGGCGAGATTTCCGGCGGCATGAAGCAGCGCGTCGGCATTGCCCGTGCACTGGCCATGCAACCGCGTGTGCTGTTGCTCGACGAACCGTTCGGTGCCCTTGATGCGCTGACCCGTGCGCACATGCAGGACTCGCTGATGGAGATTCACGCAAGCCTCGGCAATACCGTGATCATGATTACGCATGACGTCGACGAGGCCGTGTTGCTGTCGGATCGCATCGTGATGATGACCAACGGCCCGGCCGCGACGATCGGCCAGGTGCTGACCGTGGACCTCGAACGCCCGCGCAATCGCGTCGAACTCGCCGGCGACCCGCATTACAATCACCTGCGGGCGGAAGTCCTGCGCTTCCTCTACGAGCGCAAGGTCGCCGCCGTGGCCAGTGCGCCTCCGCCGGCCGCAGCCGACACCACGTCGGAAGCCCAGCCGGAGCAAGCTGAAACGCCGACCCCGGCCGGTTCGGTAAGCCTGTTCGAGCGCCGCAAGGCGGCCAGCTAGGCGCTGGGACTGCGCCGCGGCTGCCGAACGGCGGCTGCGGTGTTCTTGCCTGCGCGCCATGCACGCATGCTCGGTTTGGTGCGTCCGTGATTCCACATGCACCGGAACAGGGCGACGCGAGGTCGCCATCTGCCTGCGCGTCTACCCACGCCCTGAATTCGCCGCCGGCCCGTGCGGTTGGCACGGCGGTTGCTTCAGGGACAGGGAAGAACGTCCGCGGGTCGCCCGCGCATTGCTATGGAATCTTTCATGAAGCGACAGAAACTGATCCTCATCGGCAACGGCATGGCCGGCGTGCGCACCCTCGAGGAACTGCTCAAACTCGACGCTGCGCAGTACGACATCACCGTGTTCGGGGCCGAGCCGCATCCGAACTACAACCGCATCATGCTTTCGCCGGTGCTGTCTCAGGAGAAGTCCGTCGAGGACATCATCCTGAACGACCTGGTCTGGTATGCCTCCAACGGTATCCGCCTGCTGATGGGGCGCAAGGTCACGCGCATCGATCGCGCACGGCGGCTGGTCATCGCGGATGACGGCAGCGAGACGCCGTACGACCGGCTGATTCTGGCGACCGGTTCTAGTCCGTTCGTGATCCCGGTGCCGGGCTCGACCCTGCCGGGCGTGATCACGTTTCGCGATATCGCGGACGTCGACGCCATGCTCGCCGCCTCGCGCAGTTACCGGCATGCGGTCGTGATTGGCGGCGGCCTGCTCGGGCTGGAGGCCGCGAATGGTCTGGCCAAGCAGGGCATGGACGTGACGGTCGTGCACCTGCTCGACACGTTGATGGAACGTCAGCTGGACGTGCCGGCCGCAAACCTGCTCAAGGCGTCGCTGGAGGCGCGTGGGCTGAGCTTCGAGATGAAGGCGCAGACCGAGGCCATCCTCGGTGACGAGCGCGTGACCGCCGTGCGCTTCAGGGACGGCCGGGAGATCCCGGCTGACCTCGTCGTCATGGCCGTTGGCATCCGACCGAACATCGAACTCGCCAAGGCCTCCGGCCTGCACTGCGAGCGCGGCATTGTCGTTAACGACACCATGCAGACCTTCGATCCGCGCATCTGGGCGGTCGGCGAGTGCGTGCAGCATCGCGGCGAGTGCTATGGCCTGGTCGCGCCGCTGTTTGAACAGGCACGTGTCGCCGCGAACCATCTCGCGCATCACGGCACGGCGTACTACGAAGGCTCCGTCACCTCGACGAAGCTCAAGGTCACTGGCATCGATCTGTTCTCAGCCGGACGCTTCACCGAGGCCGAAGGCGACGAAACCCTGGTGGTCCAGGACAGCGCGGCCGGCGTCTACAAGAAGCTCGTCGTACGCGACAACAAGATCGAGGGCGCCGTGCTGTATGGCGACACGCTCGACGGCAGCTGGTACTTCCAGCTCATGCGCGAGGGCACGAGCATCGCGGACTTCCGCAAGTCCGTGCTGTTCGGCCAGCACGATCTGGGCGATGCCGGGCACGGCGACGAGAAGACCCGCGTGATGGCGCTGCCCGACGGTGCCGAGATCTGCGGCTGCAATGGCGTATGCAAGGGCGAGATCGTCGATGCGATCGTCAAGAAGGGACTGTTCACGCTCGACGATGTCCGTGCCCACACCAAGGCATCGTCGTCCTGCGGTTCCTGCACCGGCCTTGTCGAAGCCCTGCTGGCCTCCACGGTCGGCGATGGCTATGACGTCGCGCCCAGCAAGAAGCCCCTGTGTGGCTGCACGACGCACAGCCATGACGAGATCATTCACGCCATCCGCGACCATGAACTGAAATCCATGACCGCGGTGCGCGAGTTTCTGGAATGGAAGAACCCCGACGGCTGTCACGTCTGTCGTCCGGCACTGAACTATTACCTGCTGGTGCGCTGGCCCGACGACTACGCCGACGACAAGCAGTCGCGTTTCATCAACGAACGCGCCCATGGCAACATCCAGAAGGACGGCACGTATTCGGTCGTGCCGCGCATGTTCGGCGGCCTGTGTACGCCCGATGAACTGCGCGCGATTGCCGATGTCGCGGAGAAGTACAACGCGAAAGAGGTCAAGGTCACCGGCGGACAGCGCATCGACCTGTTCGGCATCAGGAAGGAAGACCTGCCGGCGATGTGGAATGACCTGTCCGCGGCCGGCATGGTTTCGGGTCATGCGTATGGCAAGGCGCTGCGCACCTGCAAGACCTGCGTGGGTTCGCAGTGGTGCCGCTTCGGCACGCAGGACTCCACCGCGCTTGGCGTGAAGCTCGAGGAACTGACCTGGGGTTCTTGGATGCCGCACAAGTTCAAGATGGCGGTGTCCGGCTGTCCGCGCAACTGTGCCGAGGCGACCATCAAGGACTTCGGCGTGGTCTGCGTGGACTCCGGTTACGAACTGCATGTCGGTGGCAACGGCGGTATCAAGGTTCGTGTGACCGATCTGCTCGCAAAGGTCGAGACCGAGGCCGAGACGCTGGAGTACTGCGGCGCCTTCGTCCAGTTGTATCGCGAGGAGGCGCATTACCTCGAACGCACCGCGCCGTGGATCGAGCGCGTGGGCCTGAGCTATGTGAAAGGCCGCCTGCTCGACAGCGCCGAGGAACGCAGGGCGCTGTACGAGCGATTCAAGCATTCGCAGCTGTACGCGCAGATCGACCCGTGGAAACAGCGTGCCGAGGGCTACGACGCCGCTGAGTTCACGCCGATCCGCCTGGCGGGTTGAGAACCGGGGATTATCATCATGACCAACTGGATAGACATCTGTGCCGTCGAGGACATCCCGCGCCTGGGTTCGCGCGTGGTGAAGTCCGATACGCTGAACATTGCACTGTTTCGCACGACCGATGACCGCGTGTTCGCGCTGCGTGACCAGTGCCCGCACAAGGGCGGTCCGCTGTCGCAGGGCATCGTGCACGGCACGACCGTGACCTGCCCGCTGCACAACTGGAAGATCGATCTTGCCAGCGGCGAGGCGCAGGGTCCGGACGAGGGTTGCACGAACGCATTTCCGGTCCAGATCGAGAACGGTCGGGTGCGGCTTTCGATCGCGGCACTCGACAAAGTGGCCTGACCGCGAAAACACGGAGCACGGCGCCCCATGCTGTTCGGACGCAAGAACAAGAACCCGATCAAGATCGCCGACAAGGGTGTGGTCGAATGGAAGTACGCCACCTGCGGCTACTGTTCCACCGGCTGTTCGATCGAGGTCGGGCTGGACGCCAACGGTGAGCCGGTCGCCTCGCGCGGCGTCGCCGACGCGGACGTCAATCGCGGCAAGCTCTGCATCAAGGGCATCTTCGAACACGAGCTGTTCCGCAAGACTGCCGGACGCGGCAATACGCCGCTGATGCGCATGAATCGCTGGGAAAAGTTTGCGCCGGCAAGCTGGGATGCGGCGCTGGAACGAACCGCCAGCGAGATCAGGCGCATCCAGACCGAGCATGGTCGCGACTCGTTCGCGATTGTCTCGACCGGCCAGATCATGACCGAGGAGTTCTACACCCTCGGCAAGCTTGCGCGCGGCGTGATCGGCACGAACAACTACGACGGCAACACCACGCTTTGCATGTCGTCGGCGGTTTCGGGTTACAAGCGTTCGTTCGGTTCCGACGGGCCGCCGGGCTGCTACGACGACTTTGAGCACACCGAGTGCCTGCTTGCGTTCGGCTCGAACCTCCCCGAACAGCACCCGGTCATCTACTGGCGCCTGGTCGAGGCGCGCGAAAAGCGACGCTTTCCAATCATCGTGGTCGATCCGCGCGTGACCATGTTCGCGCAGCATGCGGACGTGCATCTGCCGATCGCACCCGGTACGGATGTCGTGCTGCTGAACGCGATCGCGCATGTGATCCTCAAGGAGGGGCTGGCGGACCGCGACTACATCGACGCCCACACCGAAGGATATGAGGCGTTTCGCGAAGAGGTCGAACGCTGGGATCCGGTGCGTGCCGCGGCGGTCTGCGGCATCGACGAGGACACCATCCGCAATGTCGCGCGCACCTATGCCGGCGCCGGGCGCGCGATGACGATCTGGACCATGGGCATCAACCAGTCCACGCACGGCTCTGACGGCGTCGTGGCGATCAACAACCTGAATCTCATCACCGGCAACATCGGCCGCGAGGGCGGCTCCTCGCTGTCGATCACCGGCCAGTGCAACGCCATGGGTACGCGCGAGTGGTCCTCGTGTTCCGGGCTGCCCGGCTACCGCGCGCTCGAAAACGAACAGGACCGTCAGGAGATTGCCAAGTATTGGAACGTGGACCCGGATTTCTTCCCGGAAAAGCGCGGCATGTTCATGACCGACATCCTGCCGGCCATCGAGACCGGTCAGATTCGCGGGCTGTGGCTGATCGCGACGAACCCGATGACCTCCATGGCGAATACCGGGCGCATCCGTAAGACGCTCGAGCAACTCGAGTTCCTGGTCGTGCAGGATGCCTACGAGGATGTCGAAACCAATCAGTACAGCCACGTGTTCCTGCCGGCCGCCGTGTGGGCGGAAAAGGAAGGGGTGTTCACGAACACCGAACGTCGCGTGAACCTGATCCGCAATGTCGTCGCGCCGCATGGCGACTCGAAGCCTGATCTGTGGATCTTCAACCAGCTCGCCGAACGGCTGCGCAACGATACCGGCGGCCCGGTGTTTCCCGAAACCGCGGAAGGCGTGTTCAACGAGCTGAAAGACCTTTCGCGCGGACGCATGCTGGACTATTCCGGCATGAGCTACGACAAGATCGAACAGAACCGCGGCATGCAGTGGCCGTGTTCGGACAAGCCGTCGGACTGGGCCGGTGCCGATTCCTCGGGTGGAACGAAACGCCTGTATGCCGACGGCCGGTTCGCGACCGCGAGCGGTCGCGCAAAACTGATCGCGCTGCCGTTCATCGACAACAACGAAAAACCCGATGACGACTATCCGTTCTGGTTGAACTCCGGCCGGGTGGTCGAACACTTCCACACCCGCACGCGCACCGGCAAGGTCGGTAACGCGAACAAGTTCAGTCCGACGCCATATATGGAAATGAACCCGGATGCCGCCGCCGAACTCGGCATCGAGCACATGAGCTACGCTCGTTTGACCTCGCGCCGCGGCGATGCCGTCGTACTCGTGCAGCTGACCCAGCGCGTGCCGCGTGACATGGTGTTCATCCCGTTTCACTTCCACGACTGCGTGAACCGGCTGACCCTTGGCCTGCTCGATCCGCACTCCCGCCAGCCTGCTTACAAGCAGTGCGCCGTGCGCATTGAGCCGGCCGCCGATCAGACCGCTGCCGCAGCCCAGAACGCCGCCGCGCGGGCGTTCTAGAGCCACTCAAACGACTTTGCCCAGCGCCTCGGCGGCTTCCCTGCCGCCGCAGGCGGGGCGCCCGACTTCGCGGACGCCCATCGTTGACCCGCGAGCAAGAAAATCGTTGGCAAGTGGCCGGTTTGGCGGAATAATCCCCGCCGACAATACCAATAAACCGGGCGGTGATCTGCATGAATTCCCTCTTCACGAAATGCCTAGTGGCCTTGGGCCTGATGGTCCTGGGTGCGCCTGTTCTTGCAGCGAACCTGCTGGTAAACCCGCAGTTTGACGCCGACCCGTCGGTATCCGGCAACGGCTGGACCCTCAGCGGAACCGGCAATTTCACCTGGCGCATGGATACCGGACAGCCCGCGGCGCCTTCGGCGGCAATGGATCAGAATAACGGCGAATCCATGCAGCTCAGCCAGTGCGTCACGATCGTCGGCGGCACCTCTTACGATTTTTCGGCACAGAGTTCCACCCAGTCGTCCTTTGGTGCGGGCTCGATGAACGGTGTGCGGCTGAGCGTGTTTTCGTCGCTCGACTGCAGTGGGGCGCCGCTGGATACTGTGCAGGCGACCGACTTTTCCTTTCCGAACTGGGCGCTGACCAGCCGTAGCGGCTACATGGCGCCGGGCGGCGCCATGAGCGCGCAGATCGAACTGTTCTCGACCGCCGGCCCGGTCATGGCCCGCGACTTCATTCTGTGGGACAACGTCGTGCTCGACGGACAGCCGGGTGCGATGATCGCAGTGCCGGTGCCGATCACCCGGTCCGTGCCGGCATTCAGTCTGTACGGCATCGCCGGTCTCATGCTGGTGCTGCTGGGGCTGGGCTTGGTCGACCTTCGGCGCAGCTAGTCCACGCAATCCGACGGAACCACGCGCGGGTTTCCCGGCCGCCCCGGTGACCTGGCGGGATCCCTGTCGGCGGTGCATGTGGCGTTTGATTCCATGCCATCGCCGAACACCGGACGGCCATAAAATTCCATAGCGAACCGACTGCATCGCCGGCATACTCGCGGCCCCGGGCCTTGCCCAGTTTGCGTGCGAAGGGGCGCGTCGCCATGCAGTCTGCTTCTGATTCCCACCGCGGCCGGTTGGTGCTGTATGCGCTGATCGTGCTGCTGAGTTCCGGTGCCTTGCTCGTGCTGGAGATCGTCGCCGGGCGCCTGCTGGCGCCCTACATCGGCGTATCGCTGTACACCTGGACGTCCATCATCGGCGTCATGCTCGCGGGCCTGTCGCTCGGCAACTGGATCGGCGGGGTCTGGGCCGATCGCGGCGCGGGCGAACGCGCGGCAGCCGTGGTCCTGTTGCTCGCGGGGCTCTGGTGCGCGCTCAGTCTTGCCCTGCTCGGCCAAGTCGCGGCGGGCATCGTGGAACGTGGTCTGAGTCTGCTGTCGTCGGGTTTTCTGCTTGCCGGCCTGCTGTTTTTCATGCCGGCCGTATTGCTCGGCGTGGTCACGCCGCTGCTGACGACTCTTGCGCTGCGTCTGGATACACGCACCGGACACGTCGTCGGCCGCATGCATGCGCTGGCCGCGGTCGGCAGCATCGCGGGTACCTTTGCGGCGGGCTACTGGCTGATCCAGACCTTCGGGACCTATGCAGTGGTGCGTGGCACGGCGGTGGCACTGTTTCTGATGGCGCTGCCGCTGCTGCGCCGGTCGAAACCCGTGCTGATGGCGGTGACCGTGGGTGTGACCGTGGCCGTGGCGATGCTGGGCGCGTCCGCGTCACGTGCGCCCTGTGATCGGGAAAGCGCGTATTTCTGCATCCGGGTGGTCGACCGTTCGGCGGATGCGCCATTTGGTCAGGCGCGCGGCATGGTGCTCGATCATCTCCTGCACAGCATCAATCACGCGGAGGAACCGCGGCTGTTGATCGCGCCCTATGTGCACGCCATGGATGAGCTCGTACATGCGTCGTTCGGGGAACGGTACGAACAGGGGCTGAATTATTTTTTCGCCGGTGGCGGGGCCTACACCCAGCCGCGTGCCATCGCGGCGCAGAGCCCGGCGTCGCGAATCACTGTCGCGGAGCTCGATGCGACGGTCACGGAAATCGCGTCGGAACAAATGTACTTCGATTCCGCCGGCATGAAGATCGTCCACGACGACGCGCGGCGCGTTCTGGCCGCTGAACCTGGGCCGTACGACGTGATCGTCGGCGACGTGTTTCACGATGTCGCCGTGCCGTTTCATCTGGTCACGCGCGAGTTCTTCGAGCTTGCGCGTTCACGCCTGACGGATGACGGCCTGTTTGTGCTGAATGTCGTGGATGCATTCCCCGAACCGAAGCTCGTGAAGGCGGTTCTCAAGTCGCTCGATATTGTCTTTGCACAGACCGCGGTCTATGTGGATGCCTTGCCCGAGCAGCCGACCCGCGTGACCTATGTCATTGCCGCGCGCCAGTCGCAACCGTGGCCGGAATGGTTCGTTGCCAGCGCTGGAATCGAGCGCGGCTGGTATCGCATTGACGAAGCCATGCGTGGCATCGGAACAGCACTCGCGGACCTGCCCGCACTCAGCGATGACTATGCGCCGGTCGAGCGGCTCATTGCACCGCTTCTTATTGGCGCGAACGATTAACAGGCTGTTGAACTTCTCATTTCAACAGCCCGTTAAGCTGACATCTGCTCTGACGGTCGTGTTGCATGGCCGATGGTTTCGCGCCGCATGAAACGCAGCATTGCAGTCATTGCGGGTGTCGTCGTGGCGCTGCTGCTCTTCGAGCTCCTGTCGTCGGTCGTTCTGATGTATTACTACCGGATCACCCGATCGGGCCAGGGCGTGTTCGAGCGCGAGCCTGGGCCGCTTTCTTCAGTCAATCTTGTAGTGGCGGTGGTGCGCCGGGTCTGGGACGCCGAGGACGAGCCCGAGCCCAACGCCAAAGAGCGTCCCGAATTCAACAAGAAGACCGAGCCGTCACCGTTTCTCGTGGCGGACAGCGTCCTTGGCTACAGGGCGGCTCCCGGTGCCTACGTACACAGTTATTTTCGCCGTGATTCGAAACGCGAGGATTGGCGGGCGTTCCGGGTCAAGGTGACGATCAACTCCGACGGCGCCCGATGGACCGGCCTGCCGGTCCGGCCCGGGTTGCGCAATGTCTGGATCTTTGGCGACAGCTTCACCTTCGGCAGCGGGGTCAACGATGAACAGACCTTCAGCTTCCTGGTCCAGCACGCCATGCCGGATCGCAACGTGCGGCTGTTTGCGCTCGGCGGATACAGTCTTACGCAGGCGTATCTCAACCTGACGCGGCTGCGCGACGAGATCGGGCCCGATGACGTCATCGTGCTTGGTTACGCGGATTTCTACGACCTTCGTCACGCGTTGGCGCCGTCCCGTCTGCGCCGGGCCGAGAGCTTCCGCAAGCAGTTCTCGCCCGATCGACTGGAAGACAACTTCCGACTGCCGAGGGCGTCTCTCGACCCGGCAGGCGCGCTGAAATTCGATTACATTGCCGAGAACTGTCGCTATAACAGTGGCTATTGCGACCGGGACGACCCGCCCGCGGCCTATCGCACCGGTGTTACGGCGGCACTGATCAACGCGATTGCCCGGTCCACACCGGCGCGGGTTTTTGTGCTGCATTTCGATGGCGAGGTCGATAACCCCGTATTCGCTGCAATCGATTCGTCGGTCACGCGCATACGGGCACTGGACGGCGATTTTGACTACGAGGTTCGCGACGACATCGAAGGGTTCGATCCGCATCCGGGGCCGTACTGGCACCATGCGATCAGTCGTCGCCTGCTCGAGCACCTCCCGCCGGTACGCGAAGGCTTGCAGTCGTCGCGTGATTGAGGGCGACGCCGCCAGGAGCCCGCACAAGCCGGCTTTGGCTTCGCCGGACCATCCGCGCGGCGCATCCGGAAAAGGCGCGTAGCGTGCGGCCAATCCGACTGGTCGTGCTCACTTTCGCTGCGTTGCTTGCCTTTGCCGCCAACTCGCTCTTGTGTCGTGCGGCGCTGCGCGACACGGGCATTGACGCGGCCAGCTTTACCTCCATCCGGCTGATCTCCGGCGCGCTGATGCTGTGGCTGCTCGCCGCGATGTTCAGACCTGGGCGGAACGGTTCCGGCAACTGGCGTTCGGCGTTCGCGCTGTTTGCCTATGCCGTCGCGTTCTCGTTCGCATACAACAGCCTCTCGGCGGCGACGGGCGCGTTGCTGCTGTTCGGCGCCGTACAGGCCACGATGATCGGATATGGTCTGGCGCGTGGCGAGCAGCTGGCGTCATGGCAGGGCGTGGGTCTCGCCGTTGCGCTGGCTGGTCTCGTTGGTCTCCTGCTGCCGGGCCTGTCCGCGCCGCCGCTGTACGGCTCGGTTCTGATGCTCGGCGCCGGCGTGGCCTGGGGCGTGTATTCCATCCTCGGCAAGGGCGGCGGTGGCGATCCGGTTGTCACCACGGCCGGCAACTTCGCGCGCGCGATGGTCTTCGGGCTGGGCGCGAGCGTCTGGCAGGGCATGCCGCCTGGACTGCCGATTGATGGCATCGGTTACGCGGCTGCGTCCGGCGCGTTGGCCTCCGGCATCGGCTATGCCATCTGGTACACGGTGCTGCCGTATCTGCGTTCCACGACCGCTGCGACCCTGCAACTCAGCGCGCCGGTGCTGGCCGCGGCCGGCGGCATCGTGTTTCTGGCTGAGCCGTTGACGGTGCGCTTCCTGCTTGCGGCGGTTGCCGTGCTCGGTGGTGTCGCGCTGTTCATTCTCGCGAAGCCTGTGCCACGGCGGGTGAGTTGACCGCTCCGCGGCAGCAGTTGCAGTCTCCGGCCCGACCTGTGCAACCATAGAAAGGGCTCGCCTCTGGTCCGCGATGCACTCGGGCATGTGCGGCGGGGCGTGGACGGAATCGCGACATGCGTCTGAATCGAAGCATCTTTCTGTGGGTGTTCCCGGCGGCCGTGGTGCCGCTGGCGGCGCTCGCGCTGATCGCGACGACCTGGAGCGAGCAGCGCTACTTCGAGGGCGTCGACCGCGACCTGTTCGCGAACGTAGCCAGCGTGATGGGCGGGCTGGAGCGGCGCCTGCTGGTCGAGCGCGACATCCTCGATGGTCTCACGCGCGTGCCGCCCGTGCAGCAGTTCAAGGCCGTGCTCGAGGAGCTGAATCAGGGCCGGCAGCACGGCCAGACCTACCGCCGTTACGAACAGGTCGCGCGGTTCTTCGAGACCTTCCAGTCCGTGCGCACGAGCCTGGATACCGTGCGCATCCTGGATCGCGAGGGGCACACCCTGGTGAAGGTCGAAGGTGGCGCCCGGCGACCGGCCTCGTTCGGCGGGTTGGGCGCTTTGCCGTACGTGGAGCGTGAGCCGCAGGACCCGCGCTTCGCCAAGATGCTGGCGAGCCTTGCCTCGCGCGAGATCGGCAGCGTACTGCTCGATCACGATGCAACCGAGTGGCCCGAAGACCGGCCGATGCCGGTGTTCAGCACCGCGGCGACCCTTGTCATGAACGACGCGCCGGTCGGATATCTCACCATCGATGCACCGCTTGGTCCGTTGAACCGGATCGTCGGCGTCGCGCCACGTCTGCACCACGGCTCGCTGCTGATTGCCGAACTCAATATCGGCAACCCCGAGCGTGACGGGCTGGTCCTGTATGACGATGACCGCGGCGCGGATTTCTCCAGCGTGCGCAGCTCGGCGCCCCGGCTGCAAGAGCAGTATCCCGCGGTCTATTCGGGGACCTATGCGCAGTCCTACGGGGTGGTCGACACGCCGGACGGCAAGATGCGCATCTACTTCCAGGAGTTTCTGCCCTACCCGGACCGGCTGGTGAGTTGGGTGGTCGCGACGCGCATTCGCACCGAGGACCTGCGGGCGCCGTTTCGCAACATTCGAATCGGCATCTTCGTCAGCGTGCTTGCCACCCTGCTGTTCAGCCTGCTGCTCGCGCGCGCGGCCGCCGCGCGCATCGCGCAGCCGGTGGTGCGGCTCGCGCAGGGGCTGGCCGCGTTCGCCGGCGGGGATCGCAGCCAGCGCGTCGAGGCCAGCGGGCCGGACGAGATTCGCGACGCAGGCCGCGCGTTCAACGCGATGGCCGACTCGCTGGATCGCGCCGAGCATGAACGCGACGAGGCGCGTGCGGCGCAGGAGCGCAGCGGGCGGCTGGCCTCGCTCGGCCAGATGGCTGCCGGCATCGCCCACGAAATCAGCAACCCGATCAACACCATCATTTCGCTCACGACGCTGATCCAGCGCGAGCTTCCGGGTGACGCCGACGGGGTTCGCGCCGACGTGCAGTCCATCCGCGAGGAGAGCGAGCGTGCGGCGCAGACGATTCGTGCGATTCTGAATTTTTCCTCGGAGATCGGCGGCGAGAAGCTGAGCTTTGATGCCGCGGAGTGGGTTCGCGACACCGTCGCGCTCGCCGCGAAGGAATGTCACGCCTGCGGTGTCGAGGTCGATCTGACGGTCGACTGCGCCTGCACGCTCGTCGGCGACCGCCGTCTGTTGCAGCGCGCCCTGCGCAATCTGCTGGAAAACGCAGCCCAGGCCAGCCCGTTCGGTGAGCACATCCAGGTGTCGATCGGCCGTGACGGTGACATGGCCCGCATCGAGGTGCTGGACAACGGCCCCGGGCTGAATGCCGAGCAGGCCGACCGCGCGTTCGACCCGTTCTTCACGACCAAGCCGCAGGGCGAGGGCAGCGGGCTGGGACTGTCGATCAGCCTGGGCATCGTGCAGTTCCACGGTGGCACGCTCGATTTGCGCAATCGCCCCGACGGCGGAGCCGTGGCACGCATGTTGCTACCACTTGGGAATGTCACCGCGGCGCAGGCGGACGCAGCGCCGGACTCCGACACCTCAGAACAGCGAGAAGCATGAGCAAGAAATTCGATCTGGTATTCGTGGACGACGAGGCCAAGGCCTGCGATCTGTTCGTCCGTTTCTGTCGCGACCGGCCGTACACCTGCCATGTATTCCAGGACCCGCGCGCGGCGCTGAAACACTTTCGCGAGCAGGGTGCGGATGTCGTGATCACCGACCTGCGCATGCCCGGCATGGACGGGATCGACCTGCTGAGCGCGATCCGCGAGCAGGACAAGGAAGTGCCGGCGATCGTGATCACGGCGTATTCGACCGTCAACGCGGCGATCAATGCGCTGCGCCTCGGCGCCGTCGACTTTCTGAAAAAGCCCTTCGACATGCAGGAGCTGCTTGTGCTGGTCGACCGCATCCTCGATCACTCGTTGCTGGAGCGCGAAGTCAAACTGCTGCGTCGGCAGCTCAAGGATGAACGCACCCAGCAACAGTTGATCGGTGAGTCCGAACCGATCCGGGAAATCTACCGGATGGTCGAGAAGATCGCCGACGTGCGCTGCAACGTGATCATCCAGGGCGAATCCGGCACGGGTAAGGAACTGGTCGCCAAGGCGATTCACACCACGTCGTCACCGGATACGCCGTTGGTGGTCGTCGACTGCGGGGCGCTGAGCGATGCGCTGCTGGAATCCGAGCTGTTCGGACACGAGAAGGGCGCGTTCACCGGTGCCACACAGACCAAGCGCGGGCTGCTCGAGGTCGCCGACGGCGGGACCGTTTTCCTCGATGAAATCGGCAATATCTCGGATGCAATGCAGGTAAAACTGCTGCGCGTGATCCAGGAGGCGCAGATCCTTCGTGTGGGCGGCGTGCGACCGATCGGCATCGACGTGCGCTGGGTGGTGGCCTCGAACCAGAATCTCGAGGCGCTGGTGCGCGACGGGGAGTTTCGCCAGGATCTCTATCACCGCCTGAACGTCGTGAAGATCACGATACCGCCGCTGCGCGAGCGCCATGGCGACATCCCCTTGCTCATCGAGCACTTCGTCCAGCATTTCAACGACAAGTACCAGCGCGGCGTGACTGGATTCGATGAGGCTTCCAAGCAGAAGCTCGTCGACTATTCCTGGCCGGGGAACGTGCGTGAGCTGCGTAACCTCGTTGAGCGCAGCGTCGTGCTTGCCGACAGCCCCGTCATGAGCCTGACGAAGCTGCCGACGGTTGCGCCCGATGGCCAGCCGATCGACGGCGACTGGCCCACGCTCGCTGAACTCCAGCGCCGTTACATCGACAGGGCGCTGCTGCACGTCGACGGCAATCAGCGACGTGCCGCTGAATTGCTCGGTATCGACAAGACGACACTGTGGCGCAGACTGCGAGAGCGACCGCCGCAGCCGGCTTGACATCGTGGTCCGCTGAGCAGACTGGGATCGAACAACTCTCGACCCGTAGCCGAGACGCAACGGCAGCAGGGGGGCGGCGCGTAGCAGCTAGGCCAATGGTGCAGCGTCTATCACCTGCGCACGCTTGTATCGACTTTCCGAAGCTCTCGCCATTCGGATTCCCTAATCGCCAGTGATGACTGCAAAACGCAGCCCATAGCATTGCAACTTGCAGGGTTCGCCGGACTGTTTGTGCGTTCCTGAACCAACGAACCCCGCCTTCGTGCCCGCTCCGGCACTTGGCACGCGCATTGCACATGTCTTCTCGCCCCTGTTTCAAAAACTCAAAGACCGTTGGGGTGGAGGATCTGTGATCAAACGACATGGCGAAAACCGCCGTGCGCATGGGCAACTGTGCCTGACTCGCACCGATGGCAGCTCTGCCAGCCTGTATGGGCCAGAGCAGTCGGGCTCTTGGCGCCTGATCCTCGACCACGACTTCCGGTTTGCCGCTGCTGTGGCCGCCGGCTTTGTCCATCTCGAGGAGAACTGCAGATGAATCCACGTGTGTTGGTTGGCGCAACGCTGGCGATCGCGCTGGCACTGCCCGCCACGGCCCTTTCGGGCGATGGCTACCAGCAATGGTCGGTCGAGAATTTCGCGATTCCGAAACCGCTCGGTGGGCTGGCCGGCAATGCCGAGAACGGTCGCAAGGTCGCCATCGACCGCGGACGCGGAAACTGCCTTGCGTGTCACCGCCTGCCCATCCCCGAGGAAGACTTCCACGGCGAGATTGCGCCGCCGCTCATGGGCGTGGGCTCGCGATACGACGCGGGTCAGCTGCGCGTTCGTGTGGTCGACATCAAACAGATCAACCCGGCAAGCCTGATGCCGAGTTTCTACAAGCACCCGGACAAGTTCTCGCGGGTCGACAAGAAGTTCGCCGGCAAGACGGTCCTGACCGCGCAAGAGGTCGAGGACGTGATCGCCTACCTGCTGACGCTGAAGTGAGGGCTGCGCAGATGAAGATTCGCATGAATGCCGTTCGCCACGGACTGCTCGCCGGTTTGCTGATCGGTGGGCTTGCCCTGCAGCCCGCTGGCGCCGAGCCGAAATCCGGCTACGAGTTCCTGAAGGCCGAGACCCGCGAGATGCAGGACGACGATTTCCTCAATCCGGGCATGGCTGCGGTCGAGGCCGGCCACGCGATGTTCAATACGGTTGGTGCGAAAGGCAAGGCCTGCGGCTCGTGCCATGGCGAGGAGGGCGAAAAGTTCGACAAGAAACACCTCGCCACCTACCCGGCCTACGACGCAAAGCTCGGCAAGCCCGTGACCCTCCAGCAGCGCATTCACATGTGTTCGGAGAACAACGTCGGCAACGCGCCGATGAAGTATGACGGCACCGAGGCGCTGAATCTTGAAGTGTTCGTCCGCAATCGGGCCAAAGGGGAAAAGGTCAACGTGCAGACCGACGGCCCGATGAAGCCGTTCATCGACAAGGGTCACGAGATCTACACGACGCGCGCCGGGCAGCTCGACATGGCCTGCAACCAGTGCCACGACTACTACTCGGGTCTGAAGCTGCGTGCGCAGACGCTCTCCCAGGGGCAGACCAACGGATTTCCGAACTATCGACTGAAAAACGGCAAGATCAATGGCGCGCAGAGCCGGTTCACCGGCTGCTACGGCCAGTTCCGCGCGGAGGGCTACAAAAAAGGCAGTGACGAGTTCACCGCGCTTGAAGCCTACATTCACTCGCGCGGAAACGGTTTGTCCATCGAAACGCCCAGCGTGCGTTTCTAGGGCAAAACGCCGCCGGGGGGCGGCGAACCCTTGGTTGGGTTCACTTCACTCTTGCGCCAACACGGATTGTGATACTCCAGCTAGGGCAGGGATGCCCGCCTTTTTTTGGCGCGGTGTGCAACAACGTTAATCATCAAAGCGGAGAACAGCAGATGCTGAGTTCAACGTGCCGGACAATCCTCGCCATTGCCGCGTTGGCGCTGGCGTTCATCAACCCCGCGCGTGGCGGTGCGCCCGCGCTCGATATCGACCAGACCGTGATCAAGATGCCGGTTGAAGACGGCATCACCATGGACGACGTCGTGCAGTCCATGAAGCTGCGCGCGAACAACCTCAACTTCAAGATGGTCGGCCATCAGCCTCTGTACCTGGAGCTTCAGGCCATGGGGCTGGAGTCGAAACGCATCGAGATATTCCAGTTCTGCGATGCGCGAATTGCCAAGACCATGATCGACTTCAACACGAGCTTCTCGGCCTATCTGCCCTGCCGCATCACCCTGCTGGAGGATGAGAACGGCAAGCCGTGGCTGATCACCATGAACCTCGAGATGTTCATCGCCTCGGCGAATCTGTCGCCGGAGCTGCACAAGAACGCGGTTCAGGTTCGCGACACCATCAAATCCATCATGGAAGCCGGCGCCGCAGGCGACCTGTAGACCCACCACCAAAACGATCCAACTGGAGTGTGCAAATGAATATCAGCAAGCAAATCGTCCTCGCCGCCGTCGTCGCACTTGCGGCCGGCAATGTCACTGCCGGCGATGCTGCCGCTGGCAAGGCCCGCGCAGGCGCCTGTGCCGGTTGCCATGGCGCAACCGGGGTCAGCAACGTGCCGATGTATCCGAATCTGGCCGGCCAGAAAGAGGCCTATCTGGTCAAGGCGATCAAGGCCTACAAGAGCGGCGAACGCGGCGACCCCACGATGAAGGCCATGGTTGCGGCCCTGTCGGATGCCGATGTCGACAACCTCGCGGCGTTCTATGCCGGCCAGGCCTGCAAGTAGCCGTCGAACGATGCCAACGATCCGGACGGTACGGCCAGGGTTATCCAGGGCAATTGTGGTGATATTGGCCGTATCCGGCACCATCCCCGCCGGTGTTGCGAAGGCCGGCGGGGATCCGGAAGCCGGGCGGACGGCCTCCGCCGCCTGCGCGGGATGCCACGGCCCGGATGGCATGAGTCCCATCCCCGGTACGCCCCATCTCGCGGGCCTGCCCGAAACCTACGTGGTCAATCAGCTCAGGGCCTTCAAGGAAGGCCGCCGGTCCGATCCGATCATGATGGGGATGGCCGCCGCGTTGACCGACACGGCCATGGCGGACATCGGCGCTTGGTACGCAGGCCTCATGCCGGGTGCGGGCGGGCCACCCGACGAACAGGCGAAGCTGATTGCCGAGGGTGAACGCGTTTACTTCCATGGCAACGCTGACACCGGACTCGCCGCCTGCGTGGGTTGCCACGGTCGCGACGGGCGCGGATTGCCGAAGGAGCCATCCATCCCGCCCCTGCGCGGCCAGCGCGCCGACTATGTCGCGAAGATGCTGACGGCCTTCAAGGGTGGCCTGCGCAGCAACGACGCCGAGGAAATGATGCGTCGCATCGCCGAGCGGATGGACGAGCGCGAAATCAGCGCGACAGCCGCTTACGTTCAGGCGCTCGGGAGACGTTGAACCATGATCAAATCGCATCACCCAAGCGACAACTGCGCGGCCCGATACTGGCTGGCCGGCGTGTTTACGCTGCTCGCAGCCGCGGTCATCCTGATGTGTGATCCAGCCGTTGCACACAAGGGCATCGTCGAGGAACGTGCGGGCCTCGATCATGAGCCGACCCGGGAACGTCCGTTCCCGCCGTCGTACATCACGACCGACTCGGGCCGCCCCCTGCGCGCCGAGGATTTCGAAAGCCCCGAGGTCTGCGCCGGCTGCCATCCGCGCCAGTACGAGGGCTGGCGGGGTTCCATGCACTCGTTTTCGTTCAAGGACCCGATCTTTCAGGCCGAGTGGGCGAAGGGCGACAAGGCGATGGACGGCAAGCTGCTGTATTACTGCGGAGCATGCCACGCGCCGATCGGAACCATCACCCAGTCCCTGTCGTTCGACGAGGAGAGCGGCAAATTCGTTTCGTCGAACGAAATTGCCACGCGCGGCGTCAGTTGCGATGTCTGCCACCAGATGACCGACACGAACTTTCTGAACACGCACACGCTGGAACACGGCAACGCATCGTTCAACATCTCGCCCGGAAACACGAAGTACGGCCCGCTGAAGGATGCGGTCTCACCGTATCACGACACCCAGTATTCCGAGCTGCACACGCGTGCGGACCTTTGCGCGAACTGTCACAACATCCATCACCCGATCAACGGCATGCCGATCGAGCGCACCTATGACGAGTGGAAGCGCTCGGTCTATGCGCAGCACGACATTGTCTGTCAGGACTGCCACATGAACCCGGTGGAGACCGCCATCCGGATTGCAAAAGAGCTCAAGCGTCCGGAGGAACTTGCCGAGGAAGTTGAACGTTTGCGTGGCAAGGCCGGCACCGTGGCGAAGTCCGAGCGATCGGTGGTGCACAACCATGAATTTGTTGGTGGCAATGCGGTGATTACCGCGGCACTGCAGCCCGATAACAAGGCGGCCCGCCGACACGCCGACATCGCTCGTCAGCGGCTACAGAATGCGGCCGAGGTGGATCTGGCAATGCGCCGTCTCGACAACGGGTTGCTCGAACTTGCGGTTGACGTGCGCAATGTAGCCGCTGGTCACCATCTGCCGACCTCGCTGACCCAGGTGCGTGAGATGTGGTTGCAGATCGACGTGCGCGATGGCCGGGGTACGAAGCTGCTCTCAAATGGTGGTCTCGACTCGCACGGTGACATCGAGCAGGGTTCCGTGATCTTCCGCACCGTGGCGGTGGATACTGCCGGTAATGCGACCCACAACCCGTGGGAAATGAATCACTTCGTCGAGGACACCACCATTCCGCCGAAAGGGCATGCGCTGCACCGGTTCGTGTTTCCCATGCCGAAGGACGCCACGGTCAAGGTGGACGTGCGGCTGAATTACCGCAGTGCCTCGCAGCATTTCATCGATCAGCTGCTCGGCGACGGCAAGGTGGCGGTGCCGATCGTGCGCATGGAACACAAGGTCAACGAGTACCGTGTTGCCGGCAAACAGATCGAGCTGATCAGCGAAAAAGTCGACCCGCCCGTGGCCGAAGACTCCGTATCCTCTGGCACGCGCCATTGATCTGGCACAAGGGCCGGATGCGTTTTGGAATCGATTTGGCTGAACTGAAGGCAGAATCCCCGTGATCAGACGAATCCAATTGGCGGTGCTCGTTGCATTTATGAGCCTGCTGTGCGCCAGAACAGCGATGGCCGAGCCGGACGGTCTGGTGATAGACGCGATGATCGAACTGCTCGACTTCACCGAATACCAGGGGGGCAACCTGCTCCCCGAGCAGATTCCGGCCGCAGACTATTCGAATCTTTTTGTTGTCGACGTCCGTCGTCCGGAGGATTTCGCGCACGATCATATCCCCGGCGCGGTGCACATCGAGTGGCGACAACTCGTCGCACGCCGGACAGAACTGCCGCGAGACAAGACCGTACTTGTATATTGCAATACCGGGAGCCTCTCGGCCCAGGGGGCATTTGCCTTAAAACTTTCCGGGTACGACAACGTCAAGGTTTTGACCGGTGGCTACGACAGCTGGAAAGCAAAGGGCGGTTTGGCGGCCAACGAGCGCGCTGCCAACCCCAGGCTCTAGATTCTGTCATCCTGTTGCACTTTCGATGCTGAGCCATGGGTTGTTGCCGTCAACGAACCCCTGTACGGAATGCCGGCTGAACCGCCGAGCTACAACTATGAAACAGAACCCGAGGAGACCCGATCATGACCATGAAACGACGTGATTTCATCAAGTGGGCCGGCGCGGCCACCGCGGCCGGACTGGTGCCGGAGCTCGCGCTCGCCGCCAGCAAGGGCCTGGACAAACTGTTCGACGTGCCCATGAAAGGCTCGGCGCGCCTGATGCATTTCACCGACGTGCACGGCCAGATCCTGCCAACCTATTTTCGTGAACCGAACGTGAACCTTGGCGTCGGCGACGCCTTCGGCCGGCCGCCGCACATCGTCGGCAAGGCGTTCATGAAGGAAATGGGTTTCAAGGAGGGTAGTCCGGAGGCCTATGCGTTTACCTATATCGATTTCGACAACCTCGCAAAGAAGTACGGCCCGACCGGGGGCTTTGCGCAGCTCAAGACCCTGATCGAACATCTGCGCGCGCAGGCCGGCGGGCGACAGAACACCCTGCTGCTCGACGGCGGCGACAGCTGGCAGGGTTCCGGCACCTCGCTGTGGACTCGCGGCGTGGACATGGTTGAGACCTCTAACATTCTGGGTGTCGACGTGATGGTCGGCCACTGGGAGTTCACCTACAGCCAGGAGCAGCTGCTCAGCAACGTCGCGCTGTTCAAGGGCGATTTCGTCGGCCAGAACGTGCGCGTGAAAGAGTCGTCGATGTTCGGCGGCGATTACATGGACATAGTCGAGAAATACAACGGCCTTGGGCTGTTCAGCGAGGACACCGGCCATGCGTTCCGCCCGTACACGATCAAGGAGGTCGGCGGCGCGCGCATCGCGGTGATCGGTCAGGCGTTCCCGCGCCTTGGTAATGCCAATCCGCAGGAGTTCTTCCCGGATCTGTCCTTCGGCCTGCGCGAGGATGACCTTATCGACCTTGCACAGAAGATTCGCGACGAGGAGAAGCCCGCCGCCATCGTCCTGCTTTCCCACAACGGCATGGACGTGGACATCAAGATGGCCAGCCGGGTACCGGGCCTGACGGCGGTGTTCGGCGGACATACCCACGACGGCGTGCCGAAGCCGGTGCGGGTCAAGAATGCCGATGGCAACGAATGCCTCGTGACTAACGCGGGTTCGAACGCAAAGTTCGTCGGCGTGATGGACCTGGATATCCAGGGCGGTCAGGTCAAGGGTGTTCACTACCGGATGGTGCCGGTCATCACGAACATGCTGCCGGCCGACCCCGAGATGGCCGCGTACATCAAACGCATGCGCGGCAAGGTCTACGACCAGGAGATCAAGGAGAGTCGCGTTCCTGCGCTGTATACGAACAAGGAGCGTCACGGCAAGACCTTCGAACAGATCCTAGGCGAGAAACTCGCCATCGCCGGCCAGACGCTCTATCGACGCGGCAACTTCATGGGCAGCTGGGACCAGGTGCTCTGCAATGCACTGATCGAGGAGTACAAGGCCGACTGCGCGCTTTCCGCAGGCGTACGCTGGGGCACGACCGTGCCGAAGGGCGAGTGGATCACGATGGACGATGTCATCAACCAGAGTTCGATGACCTACGCCGAAACCTATGTATCCGACCTGACGGGCAAGCAGTTGCTGGACATACTCGAAGGCGTGGCCGACAACCTGTTCGATCCGGACCCGTACCTGCAATCCGGCGGCGACATGGTGCGCGTCGGTGGGCTCGACTACACGATCCACCCGCGCAAAACACTGGGCGAACGCATCCACGATGCGCGGCTCGATGACGGAACGCCGATCGATCCGGACAAGGTCTACAAGGTAGCCGGCTGGGCGCAGGTCAACCGCACGCCGGAAGGTCGACTGCTGTGGGATCTCACGCGCGACTACATCCTGAGGCACCGTGACCCCAAGACTCAGAAGTTCACTCTAAAAAAGATCAATCACCCGAAGCTCGTTGGCGTGAGCGACGACCCGGGTCTGGAAAACTACCCCGGCGAGGTTGGCTGAAGAGTCGAAATAGGGCGTGGTCGACTGCGGCGTCATGGACCGGCGCCGGACCACCGTTTTGGCGCGTGCGGCGACCAGGGCCCCAAGACCTGGTCGCCGCCGCGCGTTCTTTGCCCCGGGCGCAACCAGGCGCTGCGCCGGGATGCCGATACCCTCGCGCGTGACAGTCTGGTAAAACGGGGCACGCGCCCCATCCCGTTCGGGGCGGCTCGGAGTAGCGATGCCGCTGATCACCGTCACCGCCCTGAAACCCAAGGGCCCTTCGTTCAAGTCCGCCGTTCTGGATTCCGTTCACGCCGCGCTGATCGCAGTCGGCGTACCCGAAACCGACCGGTTCCAGCGCTTTCTCGAACTCGCACCCGAGGATTTTCGTTTCGACGCGGGCTATCCCGACGCGCAAGGGGCTCGTGATGAGAACTTTGTCCTCATCGAGGTGCTCTGGTCGGTAGGGCGCAGCGTGAAGGTCAAGCGACGGTTTCTCGACGTACTGATGGAGCAGATCCGGGATCGCGATCTCGATCCGGAGAACGTCATGGTCGTGTTCAAGGAAACGACCTGGGAGAACTGGGCCTTTGCCGGCGGTCGCCAGATTCACGTCTAGGAGGCGTTGCCGACGCCATGCGCATACCACCGCTGCGCGGCATCTCAGTGACACACTGAGGGCCATCGGATTCATGGCTACATCGCAGGAATGGTTCTATTGGGCACTGCTGTCGGCCGTGTTCGCGGCGCTGACGGCAATCTTCGCCAAGATCGGTCTGGACGGCGTCGACTCGGACCTCGCGACCCTGATCCGGACGGTGCTGATCCTGCTGTTGCTCGGCGCATTCGTGTGGCTGGCGGGCAAATGGACAAACCCACTGACCCTGTCGGGTCGAACCCTGCTTTTCCTCGCGCTGTCCGCAGTCTCCACCGGCGTTTCGTGGGTCTGCTATTTTCGCGCGCTCAAGATTGGCGACGCATCGAGGGTCGCCCCGATCGACAAGCTCAGCATCGTCTTCGTCGCGATGTTCGCGTTTCTGTTTCTCGGCGAGCGACCGATCGGACGCGAGTGGCTCGGGATCGGCCTCATAGCCGCGGGTGCTGCCGTGCTGGCATTAAGGCGCTAGCGCTGCCCGGGGCTGGATCACCACGAATCCGTTTTTTCGCAGAAGGAAATTTTGGCCGTCGCTCGAAACGTAATCCTGGCCGCGTATGGCGGAGCAGTGCGTGCAAGCGAACGAGCAACGAGGCATGAGTTGCGTAGCTTTCTACCGCTTTCATTTGCAACGTTCTACGTGGCCGGGAGCAGCGTTTTCCTGATCACAAGTCTTCAAGCAATTGTTTTGCTTGAAAATTATTACAGTTTCGCACAGCCATGTTTACCTTTGGTCAGAAAAAACGCGACCTGTATAGGTAGCAGGAGGTCGAGCACGAAAATTCTCACAGGGAATGCGTCTTCAGCCCGCAGAGAACCGCACCAGCAAGTAACCTCACGAAAACCCGTGGTGCTCTCGCGGACTCGCGCTGGTGGCGGCCAGGCATCTGCAGGCTCGAAGCCGGCTGCTCGATTGCTGGGGCGTCTCGAGGCTGATCCACGGAAACGCTCGGCGGAAACAGCCGCTAGAATCCCTTGGTAGCCGGACTCGATACCCACCCCAGATGATCAGCGCCACGGAACGCAAGTGCATCGAACTCGCAGGCCAAGCTCGCGCGGCCTCGGCCGCCCGTCGTCTTGCCGAACTCCGCGAGCGAGGGATGGGATTCGAGCCCGTAATCCGGATGAAAGATTTCGGATTCGGGTGGACGAAAAACCCGCGCCGGTGGGCTGCCGAGATCGTTCGCCTTCCGGTCACAATCGCCGGGTTCGCGCTGCTGCTCGCGCTCACGCCCGTCCTGTTCGTAGGCGACTGGCTTTTCTACCAAGCGGCCCAGTCTCGACTGCGCCGGGAAATCCGGAAGGCCTCAGAACCTGTGTTCCCGCCTGATGAGTCGCCAAGCAGGTCGCTTGATGCGTTGTGGCGAATGTACGGTCTGGACGAGCGCGTGGCGAACGACGCCGAGCGACTCGGACTGCTCAAGGCCTGGATTCGAACCCTTTACGGAGCGCCGGTTGCGGAGAGCATCGACTATGAGGGGCGGGTCCTCTTTATCGAAGAGAGCCGCAGGAGACCGGAACCATCGACTCCCGAGGAGTTGCTGGCCGCGCCAAACTTTGTTCATAGGCCCGCAATCGATTCGTTGGTCTCGTGGTTGTCGGGTGAACTGCCACCCCTGGCTGAGGTGGCTTAGTATCAGGATGCCGCCAACTTTCCCTTGCGTTCAGCGGGCCCTCGAATCGAGCGCACCGGCCAGAATTACCTTGCACGAATCCCGACGACCGGTTTGGAAGATTGGTGGGCCCGGCAGGACTTGAACCTGCGACCAGCCGATTATGAG
>JAGRGH010000023.1 GCA_020445605.1 Chromatiales bacterium | reverse complement strand
TGAGTCTTATGTTATTGTAGATGATTGCTACATTATCAGGAGTTCTCTCTGCTTGCTCCTCAAAGAGCTGCTGTATTGTCTTGTTGTGAGGAAACGGAGCTTGGGTATTGTTGTAGTTGATTAGGAGTTTATGTTGTTCTTGGGTGCTTAAGTACGTGAGAGTTTGTTCTTTGGTATCTTTGCTTAAGCTGTTTTCTACTTCACCTATTTGAGTTAGGATAGTTTTTGCTGTAGAGAGTAACTGCTTTATTGTTTCTTCTGTAAAGAGCTCTCCTGCGTAGTTTATGGAGAAGGTGAGGGAGTTATTTCCTTCATAAGCTATTACAGATAGAGGATAGTCTAGTCTTTCTATAGCTTGTTTAAAATATATGCTGAGAGATTGTTTTGTGCCTTCTTCGTTTGTTTCTTTATTCTCTGTTGGAACTGGGTAGTTCTCAAAGACAAAGAGGGTGTCGAAGAGTCTTGTTCCGTCTTTTTGCAGTTTAGCAAGACTCGTGTTACTTCTTGTGTTTATCTCTGTAACGTCAGATTGTAGTTTTTTTATAGCATCTACGATTGTTGTTGTGGTATCTTCACTGGTATTATGCTCTACTATAAGAGGAAGGGTGTTGATATAGAGTCCTACTGAATGTTCTATATTGCTTACAGGAATGTTTCTTCCTGATACTGTAGTTCCTACTACGGTTGTGATGGTTTGGTTGTTACTGCTGTTACTATTACTACTACCATATACTTTAAGTACTTTATGCCATACGTATTGAAGTATTGCATTTAGAGTTATTCCTTCTTCTTTACTTAAAGTTTTTAGTTTGTCATATAGACTATCTTTGATACTTAAAGTAGCTGCTTTATGATCTTCTACTTGTTTGTAGTTATTTAAGCGCAGTCCTTTCTTATTACTCGTAATTAAGATGCTTAAGTCATCTTTTTCTTCTATCTTGTTTATATAGTCTTGCCAGTATTTACTATTTTCCTCTCGGTAGTCTTGTAAGTATTTTTGTGCACCTTTATAGCTTTGGTCTTCTACTGTATCTATGTAGCTTAGTTCTTCACCTTTTGAGAGCTTTGTGTAAGCATTATGTACGAAGTTTAGAAGTATTGGATTGCTCCATCCGTCTAGTATGGCATGATGGCTACTAAATATACATGTATAGAGCTCATCTCTTTGTTTGATTATATGTAATCTAAATAGATTACCTTCTTCTAGTTTGTATCTTTCTAGTCTGTCTGCTTCCTGTATTTGTTTGATTTGACCTTCTTGTACTGTGGCATCTGTGATTGCACTTAGGTCTACATACCTAAAGTCTACTACTCCCTCTTTGTCTATTATCTGGAGCAGCTCTTCATCCCAACTAAATCTTAGTCTTAAGCTCGGGTATTTTCTTTGAGCTAACTTCCAGGCTTGTTTTAGTACGTCTATGTCTAGCTTGCTTTGATACTCCCAAATAACCTGTACTAAGTAAGCATCATCTACATCTCCTTGATTTAGGTAATGATAGATAAAACCTTGCTGCAAACTATTTGCAAGATACACTGCTTCTACTTCTTTTTGCTCCTGTAGCTTATCTAAGTATTCTTGAGTAGTTATGTTACCTACATCACTTACAGTGAGGTAGGTTCTTTGAAGAGAAGAGCTATGATTCACTACCTCTTCTAGTTTATCCTTAAGTACTTCTGCTAGCTTACTGGTGATATCATTATTTAACTTACTTGCTATACTAAATGAGAGTACATTTTGAGTAATAGCACCATTTATGTTAATGATGTTTCTATCATGGTTATTTGGACTTACTTGTATCCCACTAGCTTCTTCTGTGATGCTCCAAGTATTTGCATTGTTGTTACTTTGAGCAGTTTGATCTAGCTGTCCTAGATAGTTAAAGCTTACTTTCGGTAGTAAGTGATCTTGATATCCAATTATACTTCCAAAACCTATTCCTTTATTTGGAACTTGTCTTAGGAGTTCTTTTGTATATTTAATAGTACTTGCTAGATCTACTGTCCCATTATCAACATCTCTTCCTACTTCAAGTCTTACTGGATACATGGTAGTAAACCATCCAATAGTCCTTGATAGATCTAAATGGAGACTGCTTTGCTTCCCTATTTCTTCTTCTCTGCCGTGACCTTCTAGGGTAATGTGATTAACGAGGCTACCCAATACTTCATTTAAGGCTAAACCAAGAGCAGAGAGGAGTAGATCGTTTATTTCTGTATTGTAAGCCTTATTACTCTCTTTAAGGAGTTTGTTAGTGAGAGTCTTGGTGAGTGATAAACTAGAGTATGAAGTTGATGCACTTGATGAATCAACTGAAGTAGAAGTAAAGATGCTCTCTAGTATCTTGTTACTCCCACTTATGTCACTAGTTACATTATCCCAGTAACTGCTCTCTTCTTTGTTTATACTTGCGTAAGACCTTATAGCTTCTACCCACTGACGGTAGCTTGTGCCTTTAGGTCCAAAAGAGGATGGATCGGCAGCTTTACTATAAAGATCTCTCAGGTCTTCTGTGAGTATCCTCCAGCTTACTGCATCTACTATTAAATGATGAAGAGCAAAGAAGATTCTAGAGCTTTTATCACTAAACCCATGAATGTATCCTATAGAGTAGAGAGGTCCAGTTGTTAGATCAAAGCTACTTTGCCATAAAGTGAGTACTTCGTGAAGCTCGGCTTCAGATAGAGTACTTACATCAAGAGTCTGAATAGGAAGAGCTGCAGCTTTATCATCGTAATATTGCCTATCACCATCATACCTTAACCTAAATGCATCATGATAGTTTACTAGAACATCTACTGCTTTTTGAAGTATATCTATATCAAGAGTACTTGCTACTTTAACCAAGAACGATTGGTTAAAGTGAGAAGGAGTAGTAAAGTCATTCTCAAAGAACCATTCTTGAATAGGAAGAAGAGTTACTTCACCAGAGAGCATTCCTTGTTCTGATGTAATACTAGAAGAGTTAGTAGTATTGCTTTCCAGATGTTTACTTACTACGTTATCATAGAGCTTCTCTATAGTTCTATAAGTAAAGATGTCTTTAACGCTACAAACATTATTACCTAGATCAACTCTTTGTCTTATTCTACTTACTACCTGTATACTTACTATACTATCTCCACCCATCTTAAAGAAGTCATCACGAATGCCAACGCTACCAAGATCAAGACCCAGTACTTCAGCAAAGATCAAACAGAGCTTACTCTCTAGTTCACTGCGAGGTGCTACGTAAGAAGAAGAGTCACTGCCAAGCTC
>JAGRGH010000022.1 GCA_020445605.1 Chromatiales bacterium | reverse complement strand
CTTTGGCGGGGATTCCTTTGGCTCTAAGCGCGTTGTCGATGGTGTGCCTATTCGCAGGAGCACCGAGCTTCGCAGACTCGATGATGGCCTCGTATGCCGCCATTCGGAGGCCGTTGGTGAAGGCGTCTTTCTCCTGCAAGATCGCGTGCGCCTCGAAGACAATCTCTCGGTTCCCCCTCTCCCCTGATCGGATAAGAGAGCCGAGTACCTGCTCTTCCAACTCGACATGCTCCAAGTGTGTTCTCACGCAGCAAACCCCGCGACGTGTCCTTTCAGTCGGTCAAAGCTATACTGCCCAGCATCCCCCATCTTCCGAATCGCTTTCGTCACCCGTTCTACTCCGCACTCATCAACGAGCCGTTTCAGTGCCCGAGCGTCATGCGGTCGTGGCATCTTCCCGTTGTGCGTCTCAATCCATGCCCGGAGAGGGAGGTCGTATTCGTCGCCGAAGCCGTGGACGCGCTTGGTCATCCAAACCACCGCGAGCGCGTCGAAAACCGGAACTCCTTCTGTATCATAACCTACCGGTACTAATCGAGGGATTCCGTTCTCGTAGAGAATGCCAGGCACATCGGAAGAGACAGTAGAGGGAGCAGGTAAAGGTTCTTCTTCTTTTTCAATTGGTTTTATTGCGCGTGTGAGTAATCCAGTATTAGTAACACACACGCGCTCTTCTATTTGTTCACTTAATACTTGTTCTAATACTTGTTTGGGGGTCGTCAGTGACTCGGGTTTTGTGCAACAATGACCCGAGGGTCGGCTCACTTCGGTCTCACTTTCGTGTTCTGCTTGGGTCATTTTTGTACCGGGGTCGGGTCGCTCTTGCGCCTCCCCGTGGGTCATTTGTAGCCCCACGTCGGTTCGTTGATAACCCGGGTCTGGTTCCCCGCCCGTTGCCTCTGCTGGGTCTTTTTCTATATCCTTCGGTTCCATCGCTTCACGTGTAATGGGGTGGTGTCTCTCCTTCGCATCGCCTCGCTTTATGAGGGGTTGAAGTGCGTACAGGGAGGACGTCCCTGTACGCTGCGTAATCTCGATTGCCCCAGCCTCCTTCAACTCTCGTAGTATGCGCTTTACCGTTGAGAGAGAGACGTTAGCATGGGCTGCTAATGTCTCTCGCGACGGCGTACATGTTCCTGCGGATCCCGCATACGAAGCGAGGATCGCATAAAGCCCCTTCGCTCGGAGGCTAATGTTTGGATTCCGTAGAAAAGCGGTTGGGATACGTGCATGTGAGACGACCATTGATTGGGAAGTTTTTTGGCGAGCACTTGGTTCGGTTGACATAAAGTCCCCTGTGTTGTTAGGTTGAAGAAACTGTGTAGAAAACACAAAACCTCTCGGGTTTCAGTGATGCAGCACTTACTCCCCAAGAGGTTTTGTTATATCATTTACGAGGCTGCATCCTCTATCAGTTGTCCCCACCACATCACTGTGGCGGGTGTTCAATCACAAGACACCCTGTAAACAGAGAGCTTGTGGTGGCGGTATGCTCGTGTCCGCCGTAGTTCACGATAGGAGAGACACGACACCTCACTATCGACGTTCCACATACCACCGGAGGATGGAAAGCGTGCGTAGAACACG
>JAGRGH010000021.1 GCA_020445605.1 Chromatiales bacterium | reverse complement strand
GGCGGTTCAGTCTGAGAACCAAACGCAAGGTCGATGGGCAGTGGAAGTGGATGATGATGTTGCACAACATCCTGAAAATCCACCGATACGGATGGCAATGGGCGTAGAAGGCGGAGGCAGGAACGTGTTTTGCTCAACACCACCCCCGAATGACCTCCAACGAGAGCAATGCATCAATCGTCCCTTCGCATCCGCTGCAATGAATCACGCCTCGCCGTCAAAAACGGTTTTTCGACAGGCTCGTTATATGCGTAGATTGATCTCGAAGCATGTCTAGCAAAGCATTCACAATCGGATTAGCGTCGACCACACTGGGCCTTGTAGTCGGGGCGGTGATGATGTGGATAGCATGGGAACACAACCCTCAATGCTCTATTCACTGTGATGGAATCATAGACTGGCAATATTGGGTAACAATTGGTAGCTCTTGGTTTGGCATTGTTGTTTTAGGGTGTTTCGCCATCTTTTGGCTTGTCTCACGTTTCTTCAGATCTAAATAGATTGGCTATGGCATATAACAAGCGGGCCAAGTTCGTTCGCTATCGCTCACTGGGACGCTCCGCTTCGCTGCGCGCCCCTTACCCAAATCGTTATCTTTAGAAAAAGGACCTGCCATGCAGACTATAAGAGGAAACCTCACTAGGCTTAAAAAGTCGATTGAGGAAAAACTGCCTGATGACGATGATGTGTTCGGATACCCTGGGATCAATAAGGGTATGTTGATTGCGGTGGTTGATGATGCTTATCAGCTTTCATACCAGCTGGCAGAACTGGAGCCTAAATTTGAAATAACCTTATTAAAAAGAAAGATGTCGCACCTAATTGATGATTGCAAGGAATACCTAAGCAAAGACGTTAATTACTGGGGAAAAGAGAAAAAATTTGATAAATTTCTGTCTGATTTAACAAAAGTCAGAGAAGAAATACGGATCACGTACCTCGTAGTTGTCGATAAAGGGTTGCGTACCGAGAGTGATGCCCAAAGAATATTGTCAGAGTACAAGAGCCTATCAGAAACCTACGAAAGCTATTATGAGCAACTAACTGAAGTCCAGAAGAAGCTCGACGAAATCAATGAAACTCATAGAAAAATTTTGGAACAAGGCGAAGAGTCAGACGAAATTCTTGGTGAGATCAACGAGGCCAAATCCAAAATAAGTAATATACAAACTTCTTCCGAATCAAGTTTTCAATTTACCTCCAAGTATGAATCTGAGGCAAAGGAAAGAAGGCAAAGCATTGTCGAGTTGGAGTCTCAGTTGCGCTCAATCGATAATCAAGCGGAAGATCTAAACGAAAAAGCAGAGAAAAATCGCGTCCAGTTTCAAGCCTTAAAAACACAGCTTGAAGAGCAGATGGAAATCAACAATCAACAACAGGCTGAAATTCAAAACACCCTTGAGAATGCTAATCGAATGGGCATGGCTGGCTCATTTAAAATGCGCAAGGAAGAACTCAACAAGCCGATTATGGTGTGGGGCGTTGTATTTGTCGTCGCCGTAATAATAATTTTCGCAATTGGTTACCACTTCGTTGGACCGTACGTCGCTGGAGTAAAGGCTGTAAACTACTTTGAAGTTGGCATAAAGGTGTTAATGGTCTCTCCGTTTGTGTGGCTTGCGTGGATGAGTGTTAAGCAGTTCGGCTACCTGTCCAGAATACGAGAAGATTATGCGTACAAATATGCGTCGGCAATGGCGTTTGAAGGCTACAAAAAGCACGCAGTAGAAATCGATGAGGATTTGTTGAAACAACTCCTCCAAGTGTCTATTGATAATCTCTCTTTAAATCCTATCCGCCTGTTTAATTCGAAAGATAACCATGCAACTCCCGCAAATGAATTGTTGAAGGATTTGATTGAGGCGGTAAAGCCAAAGAAATCAAAGCCTGACGTAGCTGCGGGTGAAGAATAAGATAACAATGCCATTCACAAGGACGGCGCTGTCGCGCCTCTTCCTGTGAGTTTAATCGTTAGCAGTCATGTTCAACTGCCCGAATTGCCATATTAAATCTGTAACAAACTGGCAAAAGTTTCACGCAAGTGTTTATAAGTCAATACGTTGTTCAGCATGTGGAGTGTCGCTGTCTGAGCCAGGATGGGCAGGTCCAATTGCTCCGCTAGTTTTACTTCTGGGGTTTTATCCAAGGCTTCGCTGAAAATCAATCCTAACCCTGCGTCCGAGGCGACCTGCGCGAAAAGCCGCACAGGCTCCACAACACCACGTAGCGGCTGTAGAAAGACCCTGTAGCTGGTAAAAATCAGGCCATAAAATGGCGGCGGATCTGGCCCGATACAAGGATTACGACTACGGAAAAATGAAGATGCTGCTGGTTTGTTTTGACCGCAGATTCTATCCGGCAGTTTCGAGTAATCGCTCGCTTGGCTGGTCGTCCACGAGCTGGATTTCTCCGGGTTCGACGAGCACTACCGCAACGATGACAACGGCCGCCCGGCCTATGATCCGCGTGTGTTGCTCAAGATCGTGATTGCGGCCTATTCCAAGGGTGGGGGCTTAGGAGACAAATGAAGGTTATTTAGCGCGCCAGAGCTTCAAGTACCTCGAGTCGGCGTTTGGCGCAACGAGTGGATGTTAGGTATTTATCTGCTGTGTTTATGCATTCACGAGCACTTTTCCCCCGCAGGTGTTTGAGCCAGGCGAGAACGCGTTGGTGAAACTTGTCGGCCGACTCGACAGACTGGGCTAGCGCTTTACGGGTCTTCTCCAGACCAAACCGATCGATCTGGGCTTGATTGCTTCCGATCGCCTGCAATAGTATCGATTTCGTAATGCGTCTCGGTTCTGCCTGACCGGCGGCCAACGAATCGGCGACCTCTTCGACCTTCGCTGACAGTTCTCGGTCGCGACTTTTCCAGTCAATAACCTCGCGGAGTTTGCTCCGGCTTGGTGGGACACTCGGCAAAACTGCATCGATCCATTCGCGATCGTTTGCTAGTAGCCATTGCACAGATCGGCGGTTCGTTTTTTTGAGATGTCTTTTGGATGGCCTCATGCCCCGCGCTATCTCGGATTCCACATATCGAAGCACAATGCGGCGCGCGTTTCGGCGCTGTGTACGGAATACTGCGGCGGGGCGACGTTCGGCGACCTTTGGCATGGTGGCTAATAGTCGGTGCAGCGTCATTGAATCCACGTCTAGTCGACGAGCGACGACTTTGAGGTGTGGCTCTCGAAAAAGAAATTTCAGCTGGTTAAGGGGAAACGTTTTTCGCGTATAGGGATGGGGCTTGCTTTCGGCCGTTGCAGCATCCCCGGCGGATTCTGTTTCGCCCGCGAATTGAGCGGGATCATCCCAGAGCATCGACAGAACCAGAATCGCGCATATTGGATGATGAGCGAGTCCGCCGCCCTGCGCCAGGAATGCGGGCCAGTGCTCGGTTCGTTTTTGTCTCGTCGAAAACCCCATTCGCGTAAGGTGCTCTTCGCCATAATGGTCTATCACCATGGACTCGAGAAGTGAGGCGTTTGGGGTCCGGCCAAGCTCCTCTATTCGCTTCTCGATCAAAAACGAGCGGAATTGGCTTGTAGACGTGCCAATACGACCTTCTAGTAGTGCAACGACCCAGCGTGCGTATGCGAGCTCGACATCGTTCGCTGGCTTCGATTGCAGAGGTGACAGCGAATTCATTGTCTCAATTTGTACCACGCCTTCGTTGTCAACCATTCCCCCAGGCAGGGTAGATGCGACGATTAGGGCGGCACGGTGGTCGACGCAAGCCTTTACGCCGTTCACCTGGTGTGCTCGACGGGCATATGCAAATCCGAGGCGCAAGAGATCCTCCTGAATGCATTGCAAACAATATTGACGTACTGGCGTGGTAATTCTGGCGAGGGGCAGCCGGAACTTATTCATCATTCCGGAATAGCGCCCAGATTCAATAAGAGCATACGCTTCGTTCATCCGCTCTATTGGGAAGAACGCGAAAAATAATGAAAGGTAGGCGTGTTGTTGGGCAAATTGCTCAAAGGTTAAACAGTCGGCACCTTGAGTCGATCGGTACAGGCGCCCAATGCCAGCCATTCGCCATGATTCGCCGGTGGTCGCGTTGGTTCCAAGAAGTATCTTCACAGCCCTTTTCCATGGACCCAATCCGTTGGAAATGGCCAGTGTAGAGGCGTAGCTAATAACCGTTTGGTCCGGCTGGGGCTTGGGAATGATTAAGAGGCGCGGATCAGTCACGGCGATCGCGGTAGTGTCTTTGTACCGATCCGATCGCAAGCAGGAGGTCCTGCAGTGAGCGAGCGTGCGCAGTGCTTCCGTCCCAGACCGACAGCACGGTTTCTGTAAGACGCCGGGCGGCCGGCGACTGTTCCTTCTTGGGCCGGCTTAACCCACCGGCGAATTCCCGTAGCGTTTGAACGTGCCCCGTCGCCCGGACGGTTTTGCCAGCCAGGATTCGGCTGATCTGACTCTGGTGAATGCCGGTTGCCTGGGCGATATCCGCCTGAGTCAGTTGCCCGTTGGCAACCATATCGGCCAACAAATCGATTGGTTCGGGCTGAGTATTTGGCAAGACGCAAAACGGCAATGCAGATATGCATATTGTTGCCGAGCGTGGAAGATCGGTCAAGGCCTGGCTGAATCTGCGGGATGTCCCCAAAGCTCAGGTTCGCGAAAAGCTAGGGAGCCGGATTCCAGAGTGACGGCAGATTGGCGACTAGCCATTCCCGATCATGCCGGTACAGCCATTGATAGCCGTTGCCGGGAATGCGCCTCAGATATTTGACGGGCAGTCCCGGGTGCCTTCTGCGCACCGCGAGAAAGCGCTTGCGGTTGTCCTTGCGCGCCTTCTCGAACCGTACCGCCCGCCACTGTTCGCCCAGCTTCGGGTCGCTCGAGAAAAGCCGGTTCACCGAAACGATCGACATGCCGGTCTGCCCGGCGATCTGTATTCGGTCCACTCCGCGCCGGGCCAGTAGCCGGGCCCTGGCGAGCGTCGGGGGATCGATGTGCTTCGCCCTCGACGTGTACGTAATCCCGTGAAGCCTCGCCCACTGCACCCCGGTCGAGGCCGTAACGCCAAGCTTCCTGGCGGCTGCGGTGATAGAAAGCCCCTCGCGCTGGACGAGGGTCAGGAATCGCTTTTCGGCGGGGTTGCGTGCTCGCGGTCCTGCGGTGGAGCCGGCTGCTGCCGCGGGCCTACGCTCCAGTGGCTTGGCCGAGTCGAAATTGGCGCTGAAATCCGCCCAATCCTCGAAGAGCGAGAAAATCAGCAGCAGGTGTTTGATCGGATGCCCCGGTTTGTGACTCGGCCGGATCAGGCTGCAAAACTGGTGGTGGACGGCATCGACAAGCCTTGGAACCTCGCGAAAGCTTCGTGCCACAGTGAGCGGCTCAAGCCGATCGCGGAGGATTGTTTCAAGCCGGTCCATGCGAATCGAGCCACCGGCGGTGATCAGACCCATCGTCTGCAAGCGGTTCTGGTAGGTGACGGCGAGCTGGTCGGGGTCCAATTCGCCCGGTGCGCACTCGATCCACTGCAGTGAAAGGGCGGCCATCCTGACCAGCGCAGCCTCCGGGGCGTGGGCCATCGATTCGGCTTCGGGCTCGAAGTCCTCGATCTCGGTCCAGGGATAAAGCCAGCTTCGGCGGTGCGATGGCACGCTCGTATCGATATGGCGTTCGAGCGTCGCGCCGTGAATCGCGCAGATCGCGACTGACGGCATCTGGTGCGTAAGGCGCCAGTACGCCACGCCGAGATTCGCCTCATCACCGGCTGCGCACCGCGGGCAACGCTTGAGCGAATTCGAACCACCGAACCGTGCCGCAGGAATGCCAAGGTGCATTCGCAGATCCGGGAAAGGGCCATTGAGGATTCGGCTAACAATCCATTCGGCACGCGCCGGTGGCTGATTCGCAAGAAAGTACGGCGCCAGTGTGTGCGTCAGACAAAGTCGACGCCCCAGGTCAGCCTTGCCGCCCATCTGATAGGCCAGCGCTGACAGCCGTGTCGGAAAATCCTGAGGGAACCCTGCGTACCGGTCACCGAACAGCAGCCGGTTGGTCTCCAGCGCACTGAAAATCCCGTTCCATACCTGGACGCGGCCGCACCAGCTGTAGACGGTCTCGTCTGGCAACAGCTCGGGGAAGGAGAAGACACTGGAACTGGTAAACGCAGTAGACATCAGTTCGGGTGGTCCCAGGTACGGTACAGCTCTAGGAGCTTAGCGTATCCGGGATGGCGGATTCCCTGGTTGCCGCTGCGGGAGCGGCGCCAGTCTCGGGTTCCCTGGATCAAGATGATGCCGGGCTCTTGAAACTTCCCTGAATGCACCAATGTGCAACCGATTGGAGGTCAGGTAAATATTTTTTGAGGAAAGCGTCCATGAAAGCAGGAGACATCGTAGTTACGGATTTTGGAGCCTATCAGCATCATTCAGTCGTATCGGATCGACTTGATGAGCAAGGTAAGCCATTTTTGATTTCTGCTACCAAACGTACTGGCACGGTCCGCGAGGAGCCTTGGGAAGTTGTCACGCGAGGAAAGCGCACCTACGTGACCAATACTCCAACGCCGAGATGCCCCAGCCACATTCTCGCTGCAGCCAGGTCAATGATTGGCCAGTGGCACTACAGAGCGCTATCCGGGAACTGCGAGCACTTTACAAAATGGGCCGTAGGCTTGGAGGTGTCCTCGAGTCAAGTGACCGCTGGAGTTGTCGGCGTCACGATTGGTGCTACGTTAGTGACTTCGCTATCGAAGAACCCGAAAGGCACGGCCATTATTGGCGGAATGCTTCTCGGCGGACTCCTGTTCTTGACGACGACAAGGGCGGCGGAGAAACCGACAGCAATTATCGCGTAAGGCTCTTCAAGGCTATTGCATAGGGTGTGCGCGTGAAGGCGATATTCGGCTACTGATAGCTGGAACAGGAGCTCAATGGGATCACGTAGACTTAGAAGAGAAAGATTTTTCTCTGACCATCCAAATTGCTGTTTTTGCGGCGGCGACACCCAAGCCGTTGAAAAGGATCACATTCCTTCTCGCTCGCTGTTCGATGATCGTCAGTGGCCGGAGGAATACGTTTTCCCAGCTTGTACTTCATGCAATAGATGTACAAGTGACGCTGAACGCATCATCGCCCTAATTTCTAGGTTGCATGATGGTGATCCAGGAGAGGGGTCTGAAGCCTGCCTCAGAAAACATGCTCAAGCTGTCGGGCGTCGTAACCCCGATATTCTGTCGGCACTCCAGCCAACTGTTCGAACGGCGCGCAATGCCGCCAAGAAGTATGGGGTAGCGGTTCCCAATGGCAAGGTAAGCACGGAAATGGGATTTCTCGATCTGAGCCATCCGGGAATACTCGAAGCAATCACGATATTCGGGCGAAAGCTGTCTCTTGCTCTGTATTACAAGCATACCGGCCGGATTCTGGGTTCTAGAGGTGGAATTGCAGTCAATTGGTTTACAAACTTGGAATTAACGGCGGGAGAGCTCCCTCCTAAAGTGTTGTCTGTGATGAACGGATTCCCCAAGGTAGAGCGGGCCAACACAAGTCTTGGAAAGCAATTCTATTATCGCTACGGAATCACAGCCTGCAAAACTGCTCTAGGGTTTGTGGCCTATTTTCGACAATCATTCGCAATTCTTGGGTTTGTATCACCGTCTGCGGAACGATTGAAAACCAAATCCGATGTGCAATTTATTCATGGGCCGTTTTCCCGCGAGCATTAAGGTAGTGGTGTTGAGGATAATCCATTCGCGCGCGGAGTAAAGCAACGCCTTACTTGACCTCGACCGCTCTCGCTCGACTCCTCCCGAAGCGATGCTGACCCGCTGAGATCGGGGTCCTGTTGAGGCCGCGCTTGAATTGCTGGTGGACGTGAATGGTATCCGGCCGCAGGAAGCATCGCTGCCTCGGGGCCGGCTTGAATCTCCGCCCGAGCATTTCCGGCCGCGCACAGGTGCTCCCGGCTTTCCGTCTGCCCCGTGGCGTACCGCGGTCTTGGCGGTAAAATCTACCCAAGGCCGGGCGGGATCCTCCCGCCCCGGCAGCGCAACGAGCAAATCCGGGGAATAACAATGATTACGGGAGAACTGAGGTCCAGGATCGACCGCATCTGGGACACGATGTGGTCGGGCGGCATCTCCAATCCACTTTCCGTCATTGAGCAGCTCACCTATCTGCTCTTCATCCAGCGGCTCGACCAGGTCCAGCTGCTCAAGGAGGAGAAGGCGAGTGTCAGCGGTCGGCCCGTCGAGCAGCCGATTTTCCGGACCGACCAGACGCACCTGCGCTGGTCGCACTTCAAGCAAACTGCGCCAGAGAGAATGTTCGTCACCGTGCGTGACGAGGTGTTCCCGTTCATCAAAACGCTCGGACTCAACGGCGATAGGGATCCGGAGAATTCCACCTACACCCACCACATGAAAGACGCCCTGTTCATGATGCCCACCGCCCGGGTACTCGCGAACGTGGTCGATCAGCTCGACAGCCTCAAGGCCGACGACGCCGACACCAAGGGCGACCTCTACGAATACATGCTCGGCAAGATCGCCGCCGCCGGGCAGAACGGCCAGTTCCGCACCCCGCGCCACATCATCAAGCTCATGGTCGCGCTCACCGCGCCGACCCCGAAGGACGTGATCTGCGACCCCGCCTGCGGCACCGCCGGCTTCCTGATCGCCGCCTCCGAGTACCTGCGCGAACACCACTCCGAGGCGATCTACAAAACCGATGCCTCGCGCCGCAAGTTCAACGCCGGCACCTTCCACGGCTACGACTTCGACCCCACCATGCTGCGCATCGGCAGCATGAACATGCTGCTGCACGGCGTGGAAAACCCGGACATCCGCTACCAGGACTCGCTCGCCCAATCCGTTGAGGTGGACGAGGAGAAATTCAGCCTGATCCTCGCCAACCCGCCGTTCGCCGGCAGCCTGGACTACGAGACCACCGCCAAAGACCTGTTGCAGATCGTCAAGACCAAGAAGACCGAGCTGCTGTTCCTGGCCCTGTTCCTGCGCCTGTTGCAGACCGGCGGCCGCGCCGCCGTGATCGTGCCGGACGGCGTGCTGTTCGGCTCCTCCAAGGCCCACAAGGCGCTGCGCCGGATTCTGGTCGAGGAGCAGAAGCTCGACGCGGTGATTTCCATGCCCTCCGGCGTGTTCAAGCCCTACGCCGGGGTCTCCACCGCGATCCTGCTGTTCACCAAGGTCAACCCGCTGGGCAAGAGCGGCGCCGGCGGCACCGATCGGGTCTGGTTCTACGACATGCGCGCCGACGGCTACTCGCTGGACGACAAGCGCACCCCGCAGCCGGACAAGAGCGATCTGGCGGACATCCTCGCGCGCTGGCAAACCCTCCAATCCCCCTCTCCCGGGGGAGAGGGTCGGGGTGAGGGCGAAAGCCAGCGCCCGCGCACCGCGCAGAGCTTCCTGGTGCCCAAGACCGAGATCGCCGGCAACGACTACGACCTGTCCATCAACCGCTACAAGGAGGTCGAGTACGAGGCGGTAACGCATGAAGCGCCGCAGGTGATCCTGGCGCGGCTGGCGCGGTTGGAGGAGGAGATTGCGGCGGGGCGGAAGGCGTTGGAGGAGATGCTGGGATGAGCTTCCCGGAAGTTCCAATTTCCGGATTGGTCGAGCGGTGCCTGACGTGGAACCCGAGAAGCTGTGACTGCGCGGAGTTCGATTACATCGATCTCAGTTCTGTTGACAAGGATGCCAAGCGGATAACCACGGTTGAAACATATGCCTGTGCTGAAGCACCAAGCAGAGCTCGCCAAATTGTTCAAACTGGCGACATCTTGGTCTCTACTGTTCGGCCGAATCTCAATGGCGTAGCCGCCGTTGGTCCAGAACACGACGGCCTGACTGCTTCAACGGGTTACTGTGTCCTTCGCCCAGACGCTCAGTGCCTAGATTCGAGCTTTTTGTTTCATTGGGTGAAGACGGAGAAGTTCATCCAGCGAATGGTTGATCTCGCCACCGGAGCGAACTACCCAGCGGTATCTGATGCCAAGGTAAAGGCTTCGATCATCCCTCTCGCGCCCCTCGCCGAGCAGAAGCGGATCGCGGGGATTCTGGATACGGCGGACGCCTTGCGGGCCAAGCGCCGCGAGTCCCTCGCCCAGCTCGACAACCTCCTCCAATCCACCTTCCTCGACCTCTTCGGCGATCCAAGGCGAGAAGGAACGATGGGTAAGGTTGAGACACGTTCAGCCAATCTTGGCGATCTAACGAGTATCAGAACTGGGAAGCTCGACGCCAATGCCGCCGATGAGAATGGGGCCTATCCATTTTTTACTTGTGCCACAAGAACGCTGCGCATCAATACTCCGGCTTTCGATGGTAAGGCCGTATTGGTCGCTGGAAACGGCGATCTGAATGTCAAATACTACGAGGGCAAGTTCAATGCATACCAACGGACCTATGTCATTGAATCAAGAAATGAAGCCCAGCTTCACCCTCGATTCCTGCATATTTTTTTGGATCTTTACGTAAGTGAGCTACGTAAGATGGCGATTGGAGGAGTTATCAAATACATCAAGCTGCCATACCTCCAAGATGCGAAAGTCGAATTACCGGCGCGCGAGCAGCAGGCGAAGTTCGCCGCCATTGTCGAAACAGTCGAGCGGCAGAAGGCGCTGCTTGTTGATCACCTTGCTGAACTCGACAAACTGTTCACCTCCCTCCAATCTCGCGCCTTCAACGGCGAGCTCTAACGGACGATGAGCAACTTCACCTTCCTGCCCCAGCAATTCCGCGCCATCGCGGAGTCGGCCAGCAAGGCGGAAGGCCACATCCTGGGCGACCCGCGCGCCGCTTGCTTCCATGCCCGCTTCACCCTGGAGGCCATCGTGCACTGGCTGTACCGGCACGACGCCGCCCTGCGCATGCCATACGACCGCAGCCTGGGTGCGCTGCTGCACGAATCGACCTTCCTGAACACCGTGCCCGAGGCCGTGTTCCAGAAGGCGCGGGTGATCCAGAAGGTGGGCAATCTCGCCGTACACCGCGCGCCCGAGGTGCTGCCCGAGCAGGCACGCCAGGTGGTGCGCGAGCTGCACCACGTCTGCTACTGGCTGGTGCGCACCTACGCGCCGCAGGCCTCTCGCGAAGGCGCGGGCTGGCACGATGAGCGCGTGCCGCCAGCGCCGCTGCAAGGCGAAGTGGTGCCACGCGCCGAGTTGGAGGCCCTGGAGCAGCAGCTCGCCGAGCACAACGCGCAGGCCCTCAAGCAGCAACAGGAACGCGACGCCCTGGATGCCGAGCTGCAGGCGCTGAAGCAACAGCTCGCCGAGGTCCGCGCCGCCGCCGAGCAGCAGGCAGACACCCACGACTACTCCGAGGCCGAGACCCGTCGCTACCTGATCGACGTGGAACTGCGCCGCGCCGGTTGGCCGCTGGATCGCCAGCGCGACCGTGAGTACGAGGTCACCGGTATGCCCAACAATAAGGGCGTGGGCTATGTCGACTATGTGCTCTGGGGCGATGACGGAAAGCCGCTCGGTGTTATCGAGGCCAAACGGACCATGAAGGACTCGCGCGCCGGCCAGCAGCAGGCGAAGCTCTACGCCGACTGCCTGGAACAGATGCACGGCCAGCGGCCGATAATTTTCTATTCCAATGGTTACGAGACCTGGATCTGGGACGATGAAACCTACCCGCCGCGCAGGGTCACGGGGTTCTATTCAAAGGACGAGCTGCATCGGCTGATACTGCGTCGTACGCAGCGCAATGCACTGGATGTGGCCGACCTCAAACCGGAGATCGCTGGCCGGCCCTACCAGAAGCGCGTGATCGCAAGCATCTTCGCGCACTTCACCGATGCGCGCCGCAAGGCGCTCCTGGTCATGGCCACCGGTACGGGCAAGACCCGAACCGCCATTGCGCTGGTGGATGTGCTCCAGCGCGCGGGCTGGATCAAGCGAGTGTTGTTTCTTGCCGATCGCCTTGCGCTGGTCACCCAGGCCGTCAATGCGTTCAAGACGTTTCTGCCAAGCTCGAGTCCCGTCAATCTCGTCAGGGAGAAGGACAGGGAGGGACGGGTGTATGTGAGCACCTACCCGACCACCCTGAATCTCATCGACCAGACCGACGATGGAGAGTCGCTATTCGGGGTCGGTTACTTCGACCTGGTGATCATCGATGAGGCGCACCGCTCGGTCTACCAGAAGTATGGGGCGATCTTTCAGCATTTCGATGCGCTTCTGGTTGGGCTCACCGCAACGCCCCGCGATCAGGTCGACCGCAACACCTATGAGCTTTTTGATCTGCAACCGGGAGTGCCGACCGATTTCTATGATCTGGAGACCGCGGTGCGCGAGGGCTACCTCGTGCCACCCCGGGTTCAGCAGGTCGACCTCAAGTTCCCGCGCGAGGGTATTGACTACGACTCGCTCAGCGATGAGGAAAAGGACCAGTGGGAGAACCTCGACTGGGGCGATGGCGCCAATACCCAGCTGGTGCCGAGCAAGGTGAATGCGGCGGCCATCAACAGTTGGCTATTCAACAGGGACACGGTGGACAAGGCGCTCCAGCATTTGATGGAGCACGGCCACAAGGTGGACGGCGGCGATCGCCTGGCCAAGACCATCATCTTTGCCCGTAATCACGATCATGCGATCTTCATCGAGGAACGCTTCAACCACCATTACCCGCAGTACAAGGGTCATTTCGCACGGGTGATCGATAACCAGGCGAAGTACCCGCAGAGTCTGATCGACGACTTTTCGGTCAAGGACAAGGTGCCGCACATCGCGATCTCGGTGGATATGCTGGACACCGGCATCGACGTGCCGGAGGTCGCCAATCTGGTGTTCTTCAAGCCGGTGTATTCGAAGATCAAGTTCTGGCAGATGATCGGGCGCGGCACGCGCCTGTGCGAGAACCTCTATGGGCTTGGCGAGGACAAGCAGGATTTTCGGGTCTTCGACTACTGCTTCAACTTCGATTTCTTCCGCGAGAACCCCATGGGCATCGAGCCCGGCGCCGGGGTGGCATTGGGAACGCGCCTTTTTCGTTCCCGCGTGCAGCTGCTTGCTGCTGTTCAGGCCGCGCCGGACCTGGATGCCGAGGCTAGGCTTGAAACCACGCTCGTCGATCGCCTGCATGGTGAAGTCAGTTCGATGAATGTCGAAAACTTCATCGTTCGCATGTATCAGCGCGAGGTGAAACGCTTCACCGCCCGCGAGATATGGGCCACGCTCACAGAGGACGACTGCGAGGTGCTTAGCCGAAAGCTCGCCCCGCTTCCAAGCGAACTCGAAACCGATGACCTCGAATCCAGACTCTTCGACCTCACCTTGCTGCGCATGCAGCTGGCCCTCACGCAGGCCGATCAGGCCGCGTTCGAGCGCGGACGCCAAACGGTCGTCGAGTTGGCCTCGCTGCTCGAAGAGAAGACCGCGATTCCAGCTGTAAAGGCGCAACTTGGGTATATCCAGTCATTGCAGACACCTGAGTTCTGGGAGGGGATCACCCTTGCGCTAGTAGAGGAGTTGCGCACGCGATTACGCGGCCTCATTCCGCTGCTGGACAAGAAAAAGCGCAAGGTTGTCTACACGAACTTCGAGGACGAGGTGCTCGGCGTGCGCGACGAGGATGTTGTGTCGATGCCGACGATCACCAGTGCGCAGTACGAGAAGAAGGTAAAGGCCTATCTGCAGAATCACCTCAATCACCTCGTGATCCGAAGACTTCGCTCAAATCAGCCGTTGACGCCTACCGACCTTCAGGGGCTCGAGCAGACCCTGGTGGAGATCGGCGAGAAAGAGGGCGATGCGCTGCTGGGTGACCTGCTGAAGCGAAGCGAAGCGCCGTCACTGCCCTGGTTCGTGCGAAGCATCGTCGGAATGGACCGCGCTGCAGTTCAGTCTGCGTTCTCCGAATTTCTGGGCGACCGAAGCCTGACCGCACAGCAGATCCGATTCGTGGAGTTGGTGGTCGACCAGCTCACTGCGCGAGGGGTGATGAAACCGGAAGCGCTCTACGAGGCCCCGTTCAGCCTGTTGCACATGGGGGGTCCCCGCGAACTCTTCCGCGGTAAGGACAATGTCGTCGAGGGGATCTTTCAGGCTCTCCGGCGTGCGGACCCGGAGTCATTCAGCGATCCCGTTTCGCCCGAATCAGTCGATCGTGCCGGGCCATAAAAAAATTCGCTCAAGCGCTCGTGTGACGCCCGACGGCCCCATGAAACATTGGTCCTAAACTAACCTGCCAAACGTAAAATCGGCGCGACAACAAAACACAAGGATGACAGCACAGATTCCCGAGATCATTTATATCGATGGAAAACGCCGTTCTCTGCTTTCCTGTCCTTCGATCCCAAAGGGCCATCCAAGCATTCGGAGACTCACTGCTGACGAGCTCGAAGAACGAGGCGTCTTGTTATCCACTGCGCTGTGGAGGGAGTACATCGGCACATGGAAGATCAAGGACGAACATCTATTACTTGTCAGCCTGAAAGGGCGTTTTGTCCTCATCCGCAAAGGGCCAATTCTTGCCGACTGGTTCTCGGGCGTTATCACGGTGGCGCGGGGCAAGTGTCTGCAATACATCCATGCAGGCTTTGGAAGTATCTACGAGCAATATGAGTATATAGCTATCGAGAATGGGATCGTCGTTGACAGTTTCGTAGTAGACAATGCGGAACGCCCCGTGCTTCGCTGACTGCTGGAATGATCGGCGTGGGTGGCAAGCGTCTCAGACACTCCGAGGGTTGTCCGTGTAAGTTCAATCCATGAAGTGCTTCTTGACTGACACGCTCAACTGACTCACTTTACCGAGTCATCGAGTTCCAATTCGCGGGGTAAAGAATATGCGAATTGAAATTACGCGGGCCTGCTCAGAGGTGAAGTTTTACTTTCGTCGCTTTGGCCCGGCTTTTCCAGAGCATAAGTCTAGAATTCAGCCCCCGCAATCTGCCTGGAGCTGACTGTCTAGTCCCGTTTAGTACCCAGGCCGAAATCGACGGAGCGCACGTTATTCACCTGCACCGGCCACCCGGTCTCTTTCTTTCTCATTCGAGTGGACTTATCGAGCTGCCAGGCGGCGGCCAGTGCAATCACGAACGCGTGAGTGCCCCACAGCCAAAGATCCTTCGCGGGCAATAGCAGGGCGATCAACGCCATCCATACCGAGAACACCAGCAGGGAAATTCCAAACCGCCAGCGAATCCGGACCTCGGGGCTTTCGACCACCAAGGCGCCGCGCATCAGTTCCTCGAGCTCGGGATCGGTGGTGACGCTAAGGCTGTCTTTCATGCGACCAGCTCCAAGGTTTCACGGATGAGTTTGGGATCGATCTTGTCATTCAAATCTCGGCGCTTCATGAAGTAGCGGACCAGTTCCATACGTTTTTCGAATGGCAGGGTGATCCCGCGATCCGAAAGAAAGTTCTCGATCGTGAGCTGAATGCTGTCGTGTGCGGCCCAGTCGAATGGTACTTGCGGTTCCCGATCGCCGGTCAGGATGTAGTGGGTATCAACCCCAGCCAAGTGCGCACGCTCCAGGTACTCGGAATCCGGAACACGGGTTCCGGATTCGTAACCGTTTTGCGAGGGCGCGGAAACACCGCACCGTGCGGCTAGTACCGCCTGGGTCAGGCCCAGCCTCTCGCGCTCCTCACGCAGCCGCTGGGTGATTTCGGCCTTCGGCATAATTAAACAAATTAAATATAAAAAGTCAATAAATTGACATTCTTTGTTTAAAGATTATAAGATATAGAAAGATCACCAGAGAGAGGGATTGGCATGGGGCTGGCGACGCGCGAGGAACTGAAACAGGCGTTTTCCGAACGCGGAATCAGCGTGGCCGAGTGGGCACGATCGCGCGGCTATGACGCCCAGCAGGTCTATGCGGTACTGTCCGGGCGGTCCCAGGGGCTGCGCGGCTCGGCGCATGAGATTGCCGTGGCGCTCAGACTCAAAGCGCCGCCGACGGCGCTATACAGCCAGCTCGATCTGCCGATTTCCGATGGAGGTCGGACTGACACACAGAACACGACGGTTGTCAGGCCCTTGCCTGGCGCCGGCACTGAAGTGAAGAGGATTGGGAAATGAAGGGCTAGTTGAGAGACGCCGAGGGCCGACGCTTGTGCTAGAAGCGCCGACCCTCGTTACTGCTGCGCAGTAGCGTAGATACGCCTCCTACATACTGCGTCCTGCTCCGCCGGCTGTCAACCGGCGCGTCCCCCGCTTGCCCGTTAAACGCTAGATGGCGGCAACTAGTTGCTGCCCCAAACGAGGCGACCACCGCCGAGGGGGCGCGTATGAATCTGGATCCCAAACGTATGGACGCCATCGTGAAGCGTCAGGATCCGCCACGGTACGGTCCACAGTACCAGGCGTCGATTCGGGCGACGCGGCAGGAGGCCCCGAGCCGCTCACGTGCTGCGATCGTGTACTCGAGTCGATACGGGCGCGGGATTCACCTTCTCTCACGCGCCGAGCAATGGGCCGCTGCACTCGCCTCGTACCACCCAAAGATCGTGGAGCTGCAGGAGCAGCGCATGCTCCACTGTTGGCCCGCACCTCACCCGGCGGCCGGCCTCGACCCCGTGATGGGCGTTTCGCTCCCCCCGCTGCGGGGCACGGTCGATGTGGCGGAGCGCCTCGGCGCGCTCTCCATACATCCCTGGGTGACGGTGCCGGACCCGGTCGATCCCCATATCACGCACCGCCGGGCATATCCCTATATCGGTGACCTGCTGCTGTACCTGCGTGACGACAGCGGCGCTATATATAGTGTGAACTGGACCGTAAAACGACTGGCGGCTGCTTTCGATGCACCGTTTGGCGATCGGTTCGCCAGTGCGAAGCGTCGATACAACACCGATCTGCGTCACCGCATCGAGGAGATCTACTACGCCGACGCCGGAATACGCACGGTTCGCGTCGTGGGGGAGGAGATTGATCGTCAACTTGCCGCGAACCTCTGGTACCTGTGGGTCCGCGCCGAGCGTCCCTGCGCATTGAGCGAGGCCGCTCAGCAAATGATCGTCGATGCACTCGCCTACGGGATGGGTCAGCATTCGGCTCCGATCAGCACGATCTCGATCCTGAGCACGACCCGTGGTTGGGACCCCCAGGCGTGCATGTCGGTGATGTATCGCGCTATCTGGCGTCGCGAGCTGCGGGTGGATCTCTACGCACCCATCCTGCCGGACTACCCGCTCATCCCAGAGCGGCGCGACGTGCTGGTCGACTACGCACATTGGTTCGCGCCATGAGTGGCGTCGGAACACCGATTATCGCGCCCGAGGGGTGGCGAGAACTGACAATCGGCAACACCTACTACTACGCGGGGCGCTCCAGTGATGGAGAGTTCTCGCTGATTTGCCTATTTAGCCCCACCGGGCATGGCGTATCGCTATACAGGGTGCGATCGTCAGATTTCGAAACCGCGCTAATGTCTGGGTTATTGCGCCCGGAAACCGAAGGCAACGGCATCCCGCCATGGCTTGCCGTACCCGGCGCCGACGGATCGCTGACACAATTGCCCACCCCTACCGCGGCGGCGGCGCGACGGGCCGAGGATCGACTGAAAAAGATCCGCCCGCTCCTCGATCACTCCATCGAGGTGCTCTCTGCGCGAAAACCATTGTCGGCGATCAATCGCTTCGCGCGCTCGTCTACTCCGCAAATCAACCGATGCCATGCGCCTGTGTGGTTCTTTTCATGCATCATTTTCGGCGCCGCCCCTCAGGCGTTGTTGCCGCGCTTTTTCGCCTGCGGGGGCGGAGAGCACCAAAATCATTGTGGTCGCAAACTCGGCAGGCCATCCCAAGAGGGAAGGCACAGCGGGTATCCGTCAACGCCGGAAATGCGTGCGAAGATTGTCGCATCCTACCTGATAAGGCGAAAAAAGCAGCGGCCGATTGTCGAGGCGTACTACGACTCTATTCGACACGATTTCGGCTGCGTGGAATCGACAGCGGCGGCCGGGAAGAAAACGCTGCATCATCCCGACGGCGATCCGTTTCCCAGTTATGAGCAATATCGGTATGCCATACAACTCCACTACAGCCAGGCAGATATACACCGGTATCACTATGGCGAGGAGCGGTATCGCCAGAGACGCAGCCCGTCGCGCGGCAAATATACGGAACAGCTGTCATCTCTGATGCAGGCCGTGGAGGCAGACGGATACTACGTCGCTGACGTGCCGCGCGGATTCACCGATGCATTCGAGATGCCACCGGTCTGCGTGGTCCGGCTGTCGGATGTACTCTCCAGCATGGGTCTGGGTGTTGGATTTTCTTTCGGATCCGAAACCTCGCGTGCATATCGCCAGGCGTTTTTTTGCGCAGCCGTCGGTCCCGCGTTCTTCGCGCGAAAATTTTTCGGTTTGCAAATTTCCGACTCGGATTGGCCCTGCAAGGGGATACCGCTCAGTGCCACAACTGATCGTGGGCCGGGGGCCGGTGCGCTGGATGGCCGCGATCGACGACGGTTTCCTACGGCTGCAGAACTCACCGCTTCTTACGATCCGCAGGGCAAAGCAACGGTCGAGGGCGGCAATCCGAAAACGATCCGAATGATTGGCAAGCCAGAACACTTCGCGAGCGATCTGACCTATTTCGAAATTATCCAGCGCGAGATACTGCGCGAGCACAGACGAAACAACACGGCCGACATATCCAAGAAATACAGCCCTACTACCGCCAACGTGGCCCCAGTGCCAGCCGCGTGCTGGGACTACTACGACGGGCGGTGGCGCAACGATGCCGTGCAGATTGACTTCGCGAGCGCGGTGCGAGCCTACCTCGATCGGTTCGAATTTTCGGTCAAGGAGGATGGCGTGTACCGGCACGGTGTTCGCTATGACGCTGAAGAACTGCGTGATACCGGTCTTCTGCATCGTTACATGCGCGAGGGAGCGATTACCGTAATGGGCTACGCACTGGGTGTGTCGATGCGCTATGCCTGGATTGAGTACCAGGGGGTATTGATCGAGGTCGAGATTCGCCCACCTTCACAAGCCCACGATCGTGAAATGAATCTGTCAGAAGTCGATCTGCAGACAGCCTATGCAAAACACCTTTCCCTCCAGCGGGGCCTGCGTGAAAACAAGGCCGCCGTCGATATTGCGGTGAAAAATATGTACCAGCAGTCGACCGGGAAGGATTGGTATGCCGGGCGACGTCGTACTGGCGCGAAAAAGGCCAAGACCAGAAAGGCAACCGCCGAACTGAGCATCCTGAAATCGGTCACTACACCGTAGCAATGAGAGCCATGTCGTGGAATACGTGGTCATCCCGACGGTTCCGAACTCGCACCGACGCAAAGCTCGCGGAAATGCTACGTTTTGATGCATCCCCTGTAGCGGGACTGCTGACCATGGACGCCGAAATTGCGGTTGCCGAGCTAGACGCTGCCCTCTCCTCGCTATTCGTCCCAAACCACCAGGCGGTAGAGATCGCTGCTCGGGCGATGGGTATGGCGCAGGCGCATCACGTACGTTACTACTCCGATCCGGCTAATTTCGCGCGGGGCGTGTTCGCGACCAAATCTCCTCTATCGCCCGGACGCGTGCCGGTCTGTTTGACCGGATTGGCCGGTGTGGGAAAGTCGAGCCTCCTCTCGAGGATAGTTGCCCTAATGCCTGCTCCGTGTGAGGTACGGGTGCCGCAGTACTCCAAATATGTCATCGAAGCGGTGTGGCACTATCGAGTGCGGGGCCGGCCGACACTAGCCCAATGCTACCTCGATCTGTTGTGCCCGGAGGACGAGGGCAAAAACCGCTATAACGCGCGTGTCCTTGACGAGCTTGTGCGAAAACGAGCGTATCGCCACGGCGTGAGCATGTTGGTCGCCGACGAACTGCAGTTTTTGACTCGTAGTGCACGGGCCAATGTGCTCGCCACGACCTTTGTGCTGGCTTTGGCTGATATCGGTGTACCGTTCATCTACGGCGCGAACTACAGCTTGGTGCGCAGGCTTCTGGCGCGGCCGCAAGAGGACATCGATCGACTGCTAGCCCATCCGATTGTGCTGATGCCGCCGGCGTCCGACAGTGCCGAATGGCGAGAACTGCTGGCGCAGTACACGGCGACCCTGCCGGGGGTGTTGAGGATCGGCCGTGAAGGGGATGTCGAGAAAATTCACTTTCTGACCGCTGGCTTGCCGCGAAAGCTGAAGAGCTTGGTCCTGACGGCCTTCCGGAGGATGAGGAGCGCCGGCGAAAAGTGGATTGATCTCGTCGCCCTAGAGCGCGCGTACGAGAGCGAGGAGTTCTCTACGAACCGCACCGAGGTCGTCGAGATCAATCAGGCCTTGCTCACCGGAAACACACGGCGGAGGGATCTGCTGTGTCCGCTCGATCTACCCAAATCGTCTACCGCCCTGGCAAGGGAGGCGGCCGTCAGGGCAAGGAAGGAGGAGATGGCCCGGAAACTCGCGTTTGCGACCCAACCGAAAGTTGAGCGTGACCGGGTGGCCGGCCCGGCGCCAAAGGAAAAAAGGGGGGCCTCTGGCGGACGTTCGCGGCGCCGAGCCGCCCCGACCCTTGATGAGTTCAGGGGGACGGAGGAGCTTTTATCCGGCGCGAGTACCAGGGGCGACGGCTCGTAGGGGCGAGCGAAGCGAAACGGGCATCCGAACTGCGGGCCTGCTGACCCGGCCGCAGTAAACGTGCAGATCTGACACCTCTACCCAGTAAAGGGCGAGCAGAAGTGGGCGTTGGACCGTGACCGAGCGCAGCGGACGCGACAATGAGCGATCGGGAGCCTTGTCACCACTTGGTGGGGGTGCTACGTTCTGAATAGAAAACAAGGGTTCTACCCCGATAACACAGACATTTCAAAGGTGCGTGATAATGGGCGTAGATAGCTACGTTCATCGATTATCGAGCCGCTGGTTCGGTCGTACACTATGTCCCTGAGTCCGATAAACCAAAAAGCGCGTTGGATGTACAGACTTTTCGCGGAATTCATAAAGGAAGCAGCCTAAGAGAGACAACAGCTTAGGGGTTGGAATGTACAGACTTTATTTCAGGGGACCAGTTGGTGTAACAGATGAATAAAGTCGTAAACTTTTAATAAAGTCGTATCACTTTGATGGGGTCGGTAGCACTGCTGTCCCACATTTTCCTCAGGCCCATAGCGCCAGCTGAGGTGGACTGGATTTGTCGACCGGTGGCCGCGGTTTGATCAGTGCCATCAGGTCGCTTTTCGCAAACAGATTGGCCTGCAACACG
>JAGRGH010000020.1 GCA_020445605.1 Chromatiales bacterium | reverse complement strand
GCGTTCCTGCCGTTCGGCCAGTGCTTCGAGATGCAGCGACTGAATGCGTCCGAGCGTGCTCAAAAATTCGTTGCGCTCGGGCAGCAGCTGCGCCGGCACGCGCTCGACCACGCGCGCAAGCATCGCGCCGAGCGCGTGCACGGACGAATGCAGGTCGTCCAGTTCGGCTTCGGTCATTTTGTTTCATCCTGATTGGCGGCGGTGGGGATCGCGCCGAATTTCATAGCGAGCGCCTGCACACCGAAGGCGAGCAGCTGCGCGATCGTTTCGCTGTTCTGCTCGACCATGCCGACCGCCAGCTGCTCCCAGACGGAGGGTTCTTTGTCCGGTTTCAGGTCGGAGCGATTGACGCGCACCAGCTCGCGCTGTTCTTCGCGCACGGCGTCCCATATTTTGCGCTGTTCTCCGGCAAGCAGCTTCGCGTTCCCGGTCAACAGCTCGCGCTCGCGCTTGAACAGTTCTTCTTTTGCTTCGAGCAGCTGGCGCGCAGACTGCTCCTGTTGCTGCAGCTGCAGCGCGAAAAATTCGCGCGTCTGCGCCACGGCCGCGTTAGCGTTGTGCTGGATCTGCTGAATGAGCGCGAGCGAGACCGGATCAATTCCGGGCGGCAGCGGGGCCGCGGCCTCGGCCGGCGCGGGTTCGGGCACGTCCACCAGATAGGGACCCAGCAGCGTCTCCCATTCCCCGTCGGATTCGTAGGCGAGTTCGCAGCGGTAAGCGCCGGGCGATAGCTCCGGGAAACGAAAGTTCGGCGGCGCGGGGGCGTTGAAACGCTCGCCGCTTGCGGCCGAGACACACAAGAAGATCGGGTTTTTCTGCGCGTTGGTTCGGGCGGCTTCGCGCGCGCGCTTGGCAAAGTCCTCGGGTTCAATGCGTGCGTTCATAACGAGTTCCTCAGTTTTACGTTTTTCAGGTGATCGAAGGCCACGCCTTCGTCGAATGTGAAAAATTCCCCCAGCCGTTCCTTGAAAAGCGGCCAGTCAAAGAGCGGGCCGGGGCAGGGCTTCGGCGCAAGGCCGGCCATGCGGCGCGCGTTCCAGCTGGTCAGGCGGTGCGATCTGATCGTGCGCAACGTCTCTGGAAAATAAAAGGTCCAGTAGTCGCACAGCCGCGCAACGAGCGTTGCGTATTGTGCGGGCTCGTAGGGGCCGCGGTTGTCCGGCAGACAGTTTTCCAGTTCGATTCCGATCGTGCCGGAATCGAGATGGCCGACCGCTCCGTGATAGGTCCAGCGGCGCGGGTCGATCAGGTTTACGAGCCGGCCGCTGCGCTCGATCAGATCGTGAAACAGAAAGACGCCGCGCGCCATTGCTTTAGCGCGCTGGCGCTCGGCGACGTTCCCGGAGTTCGGATCGATCGAGCGCAGCCATGCGAGCGTTCCCATTCCGCCGGTGCCGTGCACCGTGATTTCGGAAACCGGCAGGGTGCGTTCGAGTCCATCACAAAAACGATCGCGAATCGTTCGATCAAGCACGGGCTTTACCATAAGCGCCGGCATCGACTAACGACCGTTTCTCTGCTCGGCGCGGTTCGCCAGCAGATTCACCGGCGCGACCGCGCCCTGCTGCTGATAGATCACAAACACCAGCGCGCGCGTCTCTTTGCCCTGCTGATACAAAAACGGACCGCGGATGTCCATGCCGGTGGGCGGTCCGCTCGCCAGCGATTCCATCCAGTGATTGACGACCGATTCGATCAGGCCGGGGGCCTCGTTGAATACTTTAGTTTTGATAGTGCTCATGGGTTGTTATGTCTCCTTGTGATTTCAAAAAAAGGGCGGCCGGGTTTTCATCCCAGCCGCCGCTCGAATTCTCGCAGGCTTCGCTTGAAAGCTTCAGACTTGCGGCGCAGTTCGCGCCGGGCGTCCTTAAAGATTTTGGCTCTGGTTTCCGGGCTGATCCAATCCAGCGCGGCGACGGTGCGATTGAAGGATTCCGCGCGGGCTTCCAGATCGCACACGGCCGTGGCCAGCGCGTGCAATCCGCGCGACAGGCGCTGCCAGTGCAGCGCATCCGGCACGGCCGCTTTTGCTTCGGCCGCTTCGGCGATCGCCCGGCGATTGGCGGGGCTGGCATCGGGCAGGCGATCGGAAGGATTCACGCGCAGCGCTCCTCGGTGTTTGGTTTAGATTCTTTCGGGTTCGGAAGCGCCGAAATCAAACGCGCATGGACAAAATAGAGCACCGGGATACGGGCGCGCGCGGCCGGATCGATCGCGCGCCAGCGGCGCAGGATGGCGAGCCGATCGGCGCGCTGAAAATTGTTCCATGCAAGCGCCACGCGCAGCCGGCGGCCGGCCATGACGTGCGGTCTCATCGTGCGACCCCTTCGGCGCGTCGGTTGGCGAGCCGGCGCGCTTTCGCCTGAGCCACGGCCCGCAGCCCTAACGCGGTCAATCTCAAGCTCGAACATCTTCGCTCCAGGCTATCGAAATGCACAAAGCCGGACCCGGAATGTCTGAGATGCGCCGCGCGGCGTGCGCGGCGTGCGGCTTCGCGCGCGTCGAGCCACAGCAGGGCAAAGACCATCGCCAGCGCCCAGCCGAGAAAAAACCAGTCGGACGAAATCATTTACTGCCCTTCCAGAACGCCGGTCGCGCGGTGGATGTTTTCGAGCGCCGCGATTTTTTCCAGCAGGGCTTCACGCAGCGCGGCGATGCCCTTTCCAAGGGCGATGACGTCGTCTTCGTGTTCGTTTTCGAGCCCCTGCAGCTTGCGCGCGAGCAGCTCGACCCGCTGTTCCGCCGCGATAATGCGTTCGGCGAGCACATTGACGCGCTGCTCCACGGCGGAAAAAGACTGATACAATTCGCGCGCGGTCGATTGCTCGGCGGCGATTGCGAGCGCATCGACGCGCGCGGCGAGCGCATTAAAAAGTCGGTCAGTGTCCAGCGATTGATCGGACAAGCGCCGGGACAGCGCGGAGATTGTTTCTGGTTGTTCTTGTTCGGTGCTCATGGTGGCGGCACCTCCTCGTTTTTGGTGATATAACGGGGAGCGCTGCCGGGTGCTCGGGCGACGTAAGGCGGGCGGGATTATGTCGGGAAAGCGGGCTACTTCCGATAATACATAGTTTGTCGGATGGACCGATTCACGACATAAAACGCCGCTTGACAGCGGCGCAAAAGCGGGCAGGCTCCCCGTTAAGGGTAGTTTTTGAGACGGATTCATGCCAGAGTCCCCACGCAAACCCCGGCCCGATTCCGGCCAGAAATGAGGCCGGGGCGCGCGATTGTGGGAGACTCTGGCCGGAATCACAGCGAATGCATTGCCATTGGTGCCGCACAAAGCAAGCAAAAAAAACACTTTGCTTCCGCGATTCCGTCTGATTTTTGAAACGAGGTCCAAGCCAATGCCGAAGATATTTGCCACCAAGGCCAATTTTGATAGGGCCGTAAAGATGCGCCGCGCGGGTCACACGCTGCAGGACATCGCCGACGCGCTCGGCTGTTCGCGCGATACGATCGACCGGATGCTGCGCAACGGTCCGCGCACGCCGCGGATTCCTATTCTGGACGATCCCGAGCCCCCCGAAGCCGGGGCCGTGGCGGACGGTCTCCAATGAGACTCATCGAAGCCGGCCGGGTTATTGCGTGCACTGTGGAGGTCGAAGCGCCGTGCGGTGGTCCCGCCGTAACCGTCACCGCGACCATGCAGAACGGCCGCGATATCATGGTGTGTTCTGTTCCGAGAGATCCCCGCGGCGGCGATTTTTTTGCCGTCCTCGCGGCGTTCGATCGGTGCTTTGCGGGCTGGGGCATTCCCCCGCGGTTCTCGTTTGAGTTCGCCGGCCGGCGGGTGGAATATACGCCCGGCCGGGTAACGCTTTCAGCGCAACAATAAGAGCGCGAGCGCGCCCAGCCCGAGCACTGAGAGCGCGTGCGTTGTGTCGGCCTTGCTCCGGGCCTCGGCGATGCGCGCCTGTGCGTCCACCAGCGCGGCCGTCTCCTGCGCCGCCTGCGCCGCTTCGATCTGCGCTTTTTGAATTGCCGCCTGTTCTTTCAGCGCCGCTTCTTCGGCTGCGCGCTGCGCGGCGATCTCGGCCTGCTCGGCTGCGAGCCGTTCGCGTTCGAGCCGCTCGGCCGCGGCGCGGTCGGCGTTCGCCTGCTCCATCTGCATCCAGAGGCTGACCAGCTCCCACATGAAAAATCAGCTCCCGGCCGGCGCGCGCAAAATAATTTTGTGATCGAGCACTTCGCGTTTCGCGATCAGGTCGCGCGCTTTCGACTTGATCGCGCCGCTGACCCGCTCGCGCACCAGATCCAGAAGCTCGGGCGTGATCGCAAAGCCGGGCGGCGCGACTCCCGGCAGTCGCGCGAAAGCCTTTCTGATCTCATCGTCCAGAATCGAATCGGGGCGCAGCGCGGCCGAGATGACGTCAAAGTTCTCTTCGATCAGTTGCGCGATCATTTTTTGTCCCACCATTCCATAAACAGGATATAGGCCGCGAGCAGCATGCCGCCGGTAAGCAGCTTGCGCGAAAGGCCGGCGCTGGAATCGGCTTCAATTTCGGCAATCTTTTCGTCGGCCTCGGCCTGCTGCAGTTGCAGATCGAGCGCGTGCGAAATCTCTTCCAGCTCGGCGGTCTTTTCTTCCACCAGCAGGTCGACCGCTTCGCGCGCGTATTGCAGATGCGGGTCTGTAATCATTATTGAAACCTTCCTTCCAGACGCGAAAGGCGCTGGTCGATCGATTGCAAGAGCTGCCGCTGTTCGGTCAGCTGCTCGGAGATCGCGGCGCGCTGCAGCACAAACGGCGACTCGGTGCGCATGAGTTCGCGCACACGTTCATCGTTGACCGGGCGCGCAAAGAACGCCGCGCCGGTGGCCAGCGCGCCGCCGATCAAAAACAGCGCCAGTTTTTGCCAGATCTCGGACGATTGCAAAAGTGCTTTCATGATGCGCGCCTTCTTTGCGGCGCAGCGGGCGCGACCAGCTGCGCGGTAGTATTCGCTTCCGACAAAAGCCACGCGCCGCCGAACAGCACAGCAAGAAAAATAAGCGTCGGCACGGCGTCGGCGATTGCTTCGGCGGTGTCGGCGATCTCTTCGGTGTCTATGAACGGATGCGGGCGGCCGGTATCGTATTGTTCTTCGGCCTCGGCGAGTACGTCGGACCATTCGCGATGCCCGGGCATAATCACATAGCCGCGTTCGTCGCGCAAAAGCGGCCGGTCGGTCTGGTCCTTCTCGAACGCAAACAGCGGCCCGCCGTAGTTATGATCGACATGGAGATGCATCTGCGCGCCGCGAATGCCCAGAAAGGCGCGGCCGTTGAATGTCGGGCGCAGCAAAGCGTCTTTTGATGTGACCAGTTCCATGAATGTCCGAAATACGTTCGACCAGTCGCGGCGCGAATCGCCGGCCGGTTCTTTCGGGACGAGGTCGAGCGCGTAGCCGGCATGGGGACCGCTGCCGGTGCGACTGGCGCTGGAAATGCGCAGCTGCGCGCCGCCCCATGTCCAGCGGCCGATATAATCAACCAGATAGAGCTGGTTTGGAGTCAGCGACTCCCGGCAGCTATTGGAGAGCGGAAAGGGCGCTTCGAGATAGTCGGCGACCAGCTCGCAGCCGGCACCGCCGAGGCTCACAGGGCGACGGCAGCCACCGCCAGCAAGGCAGCCGCGGCACCGGCACCGGCCCCGCGGAGATATATTTTCAGCTGACAGGTCCAATCGCAAAACCGCTTTCGCGTCTCCATTAGCGTTTCGTAGTGGTAAGCCCCGCACGCCGCGTTCGCCTCTTCCAGTTCGCGCACGTATTTCGTTTCGACCCAGCGGTGCGGATAGTCCGCCGGCAGGGTCATGCGCTCCCGGTTGCAGTGCGCGGCCGGCTCGTAAGCCGGCAACCGGACCGAAGCGCAGCCGACGAGCAGCAGCGCAATCAGCGCCACGGATTGCCGGAAGATTCCGAACAATCGTCGCCCCCCGAAAAAATGGACTCCACAGCGGCCGAGAGCGTGCACACGGCGCTGGACGTCTTATAGCCGACCGCGAGGCCGACCGCGAGCGCCACGGCCGCGCTGAGCACCGCTGCGCGGTGGTTCGTCCAGATCGGGCGGAAAACCGCCAGTAGTTTCTCCTGCATTGGTTGCCGTCCTCGAATTCAGATATTTGGTCAAAAATGGCGCGCACAGCACCAGCAGGCCGGCGGCCGTGATCGCCGGCAAATTGGCGACCGCGCCGAAGGCGGACAGGTTAAAAACGGGGCCGGGAATCCATGCGGACAGCAGCACGATCGCAAGCCCCACCAGACGCCAGATGTCATTACGCGAAATCATTTGGTCAGCCAGTAAATGAGAGCAAGACCGATGCCGATCGTAACCCACGGCAGAAGGCTGATCGCGAGATCAGCGGCGGCATAGCCGGACTTGTCCAGCTCGATAGAAACCGCTTCAAAATCGCCGGCCGGGACGGCGTAGCGCAGCACGTAGTCACCCCCGGAAAACATCTGGAGCCGGCGCAACGGCAATCCGTCCGCCTCAATGTCAGCAATCACTTTCGCGAGCGGACGGGCGTCGGGCCTGATTTGTTCGATTGTAAAGACAGCCTGTTTTAGCATGTCAGCTCCGGAGCGCCTGCCGCTCGGCGATGCGATCGCGCGCGCGTTGCGGCAGGTCGGAAAGCGCGATTGTTCCCTTTGATATCAGGGCATCGATGACGTCCTCCAGAACGCGCACAAAGGGGCCATCGGTTGCGGCGAGCGCGCGCGCTTTTTGCGCGGCGGCGATCGCGGCCGCGCGCGCAGCGCGCGCCTGTTCAAGCGCGGTCGGGTCGGGAATAGTGCCATCGGCGGCCACAAATTGGGCGTGCTCCGGGTGCACCAGCTCGGCCAGCTCGATTGCGCCCGGAATGCCGCGGGGATCGTCGCTCGTAACCACCGCGCCGGACGGCAGGAGATAGCTTTTTTCTGTCATGCCCGCACCTCGGTAACGCGCAACCATGAGACCAGTGCGCCGCCCCCGCGCCGCGAGCCGTTGGCTCCATTCCAGCGGATTGTCGGGCTTCCCGTGCCCATTCCGATCCTCAGCGAGAAGGTTGTTTCAGTGATTGCGCCGGCGAGCACGCGCGCGGTGAGCGCAAGGGGTTCGAGCGAAATTGAACCGCCCCACGCACCCGATGCCGGCGCTGCCACCGCGAGCAGGTTCGCCGCGATCGCGTCGGCGGTCGAATCCCGAAAAAGCGCGCTGGCGGCATTATTGGCGCTGTCGTTTTCCTCGCCCACCCATGCGAACGATTGCACCAGCAGATAGGAATCGGCAGCGGTGGGAGTAATGGCACAGGTCAAAAGCTCGTAGCCCTCGCCGATCTGGGGGATGGTGTCATCGAAGGGGATCGCGGCCGATGCGCTCCCGCTGGTGGCGATTTCGGCCGAGACCACCTGAGCAATTTTTCCGGCGCTCGCGCTGGCCGGGTAAAGCGGGTTGGAAAACAGATCCTCCAGATCCAGCTCGGCGTCAATGGACGGGTTGCCGTTGCGCAGCACGGGCCGGCCGGCGAGATTGTTCTGCAGAGTCCACGGGCCGCGCGGGTGCACGTAGCGGTCGCCGTCCTGAATCCATGTAGTTGTCACGATAGGCGCTCCAGATTAAAGGAAACGGCAAGCTGCATCGAGTAATAGAGAAAGCCGCCCAGCCCATCGGTCGGCCAGTCGGCGGCCAGCCACCATGATTCCGGCAGCGCAATCGATGGTTCGCAGCCAAAAATCAAAAAGTCCTGCTGGGGGTTAATTTCCCATTCTGTATCGGGACTGGTTTCGTCCGAAAGTCCGACAAAACACACCGCTTCGGCCACGGTTGCGATCTCTTCAAAGGACGATTCCCCCAGCCGCTGATTGGCGACGGAGTTGATCGCGGCATATCCGACGTCGCCGGATTTCATTTGATGGCCGGCACGGAGCAGGGCGGCGGTCGCATAGGCCACGCCGTCGACGGTAACAGTATTTGCGAACGTCGGCGCAAAAACATCGGCCAGCCAGTTTTTGCCGCCAACAAAGAAGCCGCAGCGGACGACCGGCAGGAGACCGCTTGCGATGACGTCGTGCGGGGTGGCCGCTCCGGTTTCGTCGCGTTGTGCTATCGTGCCGTTATACATTACGGAAATGGAAAGATTGCGAATCCGGTAGCCGGCCCCGGCGTCGATCGCCCACGCGGGAAAATTGGTCGTGAAGCCGGCCGCGCCATCGGCGGCGGCGGTGGACACGGCAATATTATCGGCCGACTGCTGCAGGAAATGCGCGCTGCCGCCGATCGTAACCACGCGCGAGATCGATCGCATCATGCGGCCACCTCTTCCAGATTGAAATTCACGGCCACGGTTGCGTCGGCTATGATCGCGGCGGTATAGGTCGACAGGCGGAAGGCGTCGGACGCGGCCCAGCGGCGCGCGAGCGTCGGGCCGGACTGCAGAAAAAGCAAAAGGTAGCGGTGGGCCGGATTGATCGGGAAGGCGGCGCGCGTGCGACCGCCGGCGCGTCCGCTGCAGAAGCAGACCGCCTCGATGTTTTTTAAGAAGCGCATCCGGGCCAGATTGGTTGTGCCGTCGACATTGCCGCCGGTGGTCGTGATATAGTTGGTGAGCGTGCCGGCAATGTCGCCGCTCTGCAGGCGCAGCGCGAAAATATCCGACAGGGCGGTGTAGTTCGAGCCGTTAAAATCGAGCGATTCAAACGGAAAGGTTGTGCGCCAGTCTTTGCCCAGCGCGTCATAAAGCGCCGTTTCGCCGCAGGAAAGAACGGCGAGAAAGATCGGCGAGCGCGTGCCGGCCTGATGCGTGTCTTCCGGCACGGGCGCGCTCGAATCGTAACGGGCGGACAGTTCGCGCGACATAAACGGGCCGACATGCAGGTTGCGAATCCGGTAGCGCCGGCCGTCCTCGGGCATGCGCACGACCGGCAGCGCGCCGATTAAAGACGTCTGCGCAAGCGGTGCGGTCGGCGAGGCGTAGAATGTGGCGCTGGCCACGAGCGGGTTTCCGATCGCACCCGACGCCACCGCCGCCAGTCTGGACACCGCGCGCATGTGTTCTCTCAGCGCTCCTCGATTTGATAGCCGCGCGCCTGAAAGAACAGTTCGCCGATCTCGATCTGCGCGGCGAGCGCGCGCGTGTCGATGTAAAGATCAAGCGAACGGCCGGCGGCCAGCGGAATTTCGTATTCCAGCGAAATCCAATGGTGCGGCTTTACTCCGAGCCGATCACAGCCGACGGCCGCGGCCGAAACATCGCCTACGATAATCGGCCGGCCGGAGACGCCGTCTTTCAATTCCTTGACGATTATTTTGCCCTGATCGGCGACGGCGTCGAAGGTCAGGAGAAAGGACGTGATATAAATCGGCTGACCGAATGTGTGCCGGAGCTGGACGGCCAGCGCGCGCGATTCCGTGATTCCGATCGCGGCGGTGTTATTTGCGCCTACGATAATACTGCGTCTGATTTCTTCCATGGTGGTTTTTCTCCCGGTTGAAGAGACCCGCGCCCCCGAAAGGGCGCGGCGTTCATCCTGTGGCCGACTTTTTTAGAGCGTGCGGGGCACGATCGTAGTCGGTTGGGGGTTCTCCTCGATGCCGAGCACCAGCTGCATGATGTAGGTATTCAGCGCGTTTACAGCCTGCGGCAGCGTGCACACGACCCGGATGGACTGCCCCGGCGGGACTTCGAGCGGCGGCGTAAAGAATTTCATACCGGGATGGACGGCGTTTCGGCCGTTCGCGCCGACGCCCTGCTGAGTCAGCACGCTATTTGCGCCGGATGTCAGCGCGAGCTGGATGCCGGGAGCCGACGGCGTCATGCCCTGCAGGAGCTGGCGATGCACGGTCGTGGAACCGACTTTGAATTCAAAGACGGCGCGCGAAACCATTGCAAACCATTCGTCGGCGACGGTGGTAGTCGCTCCGGTGACGAGCACCGGCAGCGCATAGGCGGTTTCATACAGCACGACATGAGCGGTAACAATCCGCCCCTGCCCGGTATCGAACAGGTTTGTGTTCGTGTTATAGTTGCGATGGGTCTCGGCCTCCGTGCCCTGAAAGAAAGTGTAGCCGCTGTTGCCGGTGGCCATCGCCCAGCCGGAATAAACCTGACTTTCGTAGAATTCTTCGTTTGTGACGTCTTTTCGATAGAGAGTTGCGTTCATGTTTTCTTTGCTCCTTTGTTTTTTGATTATGCCTTTAAACGGTCGCGCCCATTGGATCGGCGCGGCGACTGCCGCGGCCGCCCATCGGATCGAGGCGGCCACCGCCCATTGGATCGAGGCGGCCACCATGCAGCGGCGCGCCGCGCATCGCCTGTGAATAGGCGCTGGCGATCGCGGGAATTTGCGACGGATGCCGCACCGGCAGGACGAGGTCACGTTTCCCGTTGATCGGGATGAGATCCGCGGCGCGAATGTCCATGACGTCGAGCACGTCTTTTACGAGCACGACCCCAGCGCCGACGCCCGACGCAAGCGCCAGATCCTTCTTATTCTTTGCGAATTTGCCGATCAGGAGCGGCCCCGCGATCGTAACGATTGCCGATCCGGCCAGCGCGCCGTATTGCGGATTAAAGCCGCGCAGTTTTGTGCGCGCGAATTGCGCCGCGACGAGGCCCCCGGCACCGGCCGCCACGGTAAGCAACGTTTGTTTCAGATTCACACCTTTTAGTATTCCTTTCATTTTCGTTTCCTTGTTTCCAGTTTGTGTCTCAGCTCATGAAAAGCCACGCGAGCAGCGCGCCGCCGACGAGGAGCACCGGAGAGATGCCGCCGGCGTCCTGCTTGTAGCCGTCGTCCTTGCCCGGGTCGGTTTTGATGAAGCCCGGAGCGGGAGCGGGCGACACGACCACCGGCACCTGCAGGACCTGCCCCTCATAAATCAGGTCCGGGTTTGGTCCGACCACCGCGCGGTTCATCGCATACAGCTCCGGCCATGCGATGCCGAACCGCGCGGCGATGGCCGACAGCGTATCCCGCGGTTGCACTATATAAGGGGCCGTCATTTGCTTTTAGCCGGCCCGGTGCTTGCGAATCATTGCCTGTTTCGCGCGCTTGTCAGATTCGATCTGATTGCAGCGCTTTTTCCAGTCGCTGACCCGCGCTTCGTAGTTCTTCCATGTCTGGAGACTCGCGCTCTGGCGGGGCTTCTTTGGTTTTTTGGGCTTTTTCATTTCTCGCCTTCCTTACTTGTTCATCATCAAAACCAGCAGGAGCCCGAGGCCGAGCGCGCCGCCGATCAAAAGCATATTATCGCCGCCGGACTGGGATGAACCGGCCGGGGCCTGAATAATTATTTTTTCGGGTTGCTGTGGCGGCGGCGCTTTCTGCGCGTTCTGCATCGCCATCATCGCAAGCAGCATGGGGGTATTATCCGGCTGCTGTGGTTGCTGGATGATCTGCGGGGCCGGGGCCTGCTGGCCGATGCCGAGCAGACCGGGGAGCAGGCCGCCGATCAGGGGAGCGAGCGCGCCGATCATCGTCGCCCCCGCTTTTTCTTTTTGCCTCTGGTGAGCACCAGCAGCAGCAGGCCACCGCCGCCGATCAGAAGCAGCGGCATTAAATTCGATTCTCCCGACTGTGCCGCCGGCTCAAATTCGATCTGGCGCTGCGCCGGCGCGTCCGGTTCCTGCTGCCGGGTAAGAAATGGCAGGAATGCTTCCAGCGGATTGGACGTGCCGCCGCTCGCGCCGCTTTGCTGCGCCTGCTCGTAAGCCTGAGCGGCTGCGCCGCCGGTACCGGGCAGAATCGAGTCCAGCAGCCCCCCGACCGCGCCGAAGGCGGTCTGGCCGAGCTGTTCGAGGCCCTGCCCGACATTACTCAAATAGGCGTTGTATGAATTCGAGAGCGCGCCCAGCGGCTTCAAGGGTTGCAGTTTTGCAACCGGTGCGAAGGCACGCGAAAGCGCTTTTCCGGCGTTGAGTTTTGCAACCGGCGCGAAGGCACGCGAAAGCGCCTTACCGGGTTTCAGACCCTTAAAATTAAAGGCGCGTGAAAGCGCTTTGCCGGGGTTTAGACTTTTAAGCGAGAAGCCGGCCAGCTGCTCCGGCCGATCGGAAAGGATGAGATTATAGGGCCGCGAAGCCGCCGCGCTCTGAAACGCCGGATAGGGTGCCGCCTTTCCGTTTAGGGTTACGAGGTCCAGTTACAGAACGCGGCGGCACACGATCCAACAAGAGGGGTCTTTATGTCACATGGGGCCGGGATCTGTCAAGCACTAATCGTAGCATTATTCAGACCGGAAAGACGCGGCGAAAGTCCTCTCGATAGATGCGCCGGCCGGGGCCGCCTTTATCGGGAAAGGTGCAATCGAACGGCAGCCATCCGCCGGTCCCCGGGTAGCAGACTTCTAGGTAAACATGGTGGGGCCGGGCGCTGCCGGAGAGTTCGCCGGCCGCGGCTTCGCCGACTGTCACGAATCTTTCGCGCGACTGGACGCGGCCGAGGGTATTCTGCAGGCGAAACCATGCGGCGCAGGCGGTGGCTTTATCGTCGCAGTCGCGGTTATTGGTCCACGCCGGGTCAAGCACGAACGCCGGTCGCGCCAGCTGCTCATCGTGGCCGTCCTCGATGTAGGGCAGGCGCTGGACGTAGCGGAAAAAATCGGCCGGCGAGAGATCATGCCACGGCAGACAGTCGGCGGCGTAGCGGTGGGCATAGTGCCGCATCCAGTCGATGGTCTGGGTATAGCCTTCCGATGGCCGGCGGGTTTTCTGAATGTCGATCATGCGGCCAGTTCCTCCAGAAGCCGGGATTCGAACAGCTCGAAGGCACCCTGCGTTTTTTTGAGCGCCGGGTCAAGCAAAGCAATCGCGCCTTCAATTTCCTTGAGCGCCCGGCTGATAGTCGGACGGGGCAGATAGCCGAGCCCATCGGCGAGCACGTCCCGGCTGCGCCCGGCCAGCTCCCACAGATGCAGCGCGCCGGCCAGCGCGCGCAGCCGACCGAAAGACCAGTTTTCGGCGCGGGCGACCGCGAGCAGCTGCGTTCCGTCGTGCTCACCGGCCGGGCGCTTTTTGAGCCGACCCCAGCTTTCGCGCAGCGCGCGCCGTTGCACCGATCGGTCGAGCACGTCTCCCAGATAGGTTACGTCTTTTGTGCGGTGATATAGCTCGCGCCGGCCCGAGGCCGGATTTTTAAGAACCTGATCGACCACGACCCCGGCGTGAAAGGCTTTGCGGATCGGCTCTTTGCGCTTGGCCCTATACTCGAAGCGGACCATATTTTCGATCGCCGCGCGGTGGTATTGATACAGGCAGAAGCGGCCATCATCGATGCGCCGCTTGCGGCCGGCTTTCAGTTCGGCCAGCTTGTCATAGATGGAAATCTCTTCGCGGGTATTGTAGAACAGCAGGGATTCGCTGAATCGATCGTCTTTGCGTTTATAGGGCCACAACAAACGCGCGCGGCAACCGAGGAGAGTCTGGGGCTTGTCCTCGACGTCGACGCCGGCGGCCGCATCGGCACGGAGCACAATGCCCACCTGCGCCAGTCGATCGAGATCGAATTGCGCACCCTGCTCGGTCGCGATACGGTCGAACGCCTGCTCGATCGTGCCGCTGTGGATTCCTTCCAGATATCGATCGAGCAGGGTGCGGGCGGAAAATTCCAGCAGGCCTTCGTCGTCCTCCGGGGTCCAGCGGATGAAGGCCCCGAAATTCCCCCGGGCGTTCGACTGATAGGTCAGAACGGTCCGTTCGGGGTAGTCGTTTTCAATGGTGGTCCAGCCGACGCGGCCGGCCGGTGGCCGCCGGTAGTCCTTGCCCGGCAGGCAATCGTTTCGGAATCGTATTTTGATCGTATCCAGCATTTTGCGTGCGGGGCGAGATCTCACCCGAAAAAACCGATCAGAAAAAGCCCCGCCGGACACGACCCGGAGACGGATTTGTCCAGAATATGAAACAATGGGGGTTGTTATATGCCAATGTCAGCGGACCCGGAAATCATCGCGGGGCAGCCGCGCCGTGCGGGGCGCGATCCGGGGGGCCGCAAACAGATCGCAATTCAGGACCAGCCGGCCAAAAGACAGATTCAGCACCCCCGACGCGGTCGCAAATTCCCACATGTGCCCCCTCGCCAGCCGGGCCTCGGCCTCCGGCACGTTGAGCACGGGCAGTTCGTAGCGCTCGATGCTGAGCCAGACCCGTCCGGCTTCCGGCTCAGCGCGCTGGACGGCGGCCGAGACGCGCGCTTCAATCGGAGCCGGCGAGAGATCATAGAGCGCGACCGCCCGCCACGCAAAGACCACCAGCCGGCGCCGGGGCGCACCAGAAACCGGGTCGCGCGCCAGCTCGACAATGGCCGGCCCCGTCACCATGAGGGCGGGAGCGCGGGGCAGGTCTTCACCGGTCTCGATGCGCACCGAAAGCCCGGCGCAGGACACGAACGCGGCGCGGTCGTGCTCGCGGAAAGTGACCGGCCCCGAGCAGCTGACCGAGAGCGCGTGTCGACGATCGCGCAGCCGTTCGAGCCGGGCGGCGTTCGTTTCGGGGATGTCCTCCGGGGCACGGCCGCGAATGCGTCGGGCCACGTCGGCCGCTTCGCCGGAAACGATCGTTCCGCGAAACGTCGAGAGTACGCGCAGCGCGGCCGGGTCCATTTCGTCGGCGATCACAGGTAGCCCCCGGGCAGGTGCCCGCGCAGAAAGCGCACGTTTTGGAAGGACGTCCCCCGTTTCAGGGAGCGCACAAAAACGCCCGCGCGGCGGCCGGCGGCCAGAATCTCGAAAAGGTCGGGCGTTTTAGAAACCATTCTGAAACGTCTCTCTTCCAGCTCCTGTGTGCTCAGCTGCTCTCTCATCGGCGGCCCCGCGTGCGCCAGCGTTCCTGCCGTTCGGCCAGTGCTTCGAGATGCAGCGACTGAATGCGTCCGAGCGTGCTCAAAAATTCGTTGCGCTCGGGCAGCAGCTGCGCCGGCACGCGCTCGACCACGCGCGCAAGCATCGCG
>JAGRGH010000019.1 GCA_020445605.1 Chromatiales bacterium | reverse complement strand
TCGGCAGAGGTGATTCGCAACGCCCCGCACCCGGCTGCCAGTCAGACGGGAATGACCACCCGCCGGCCAGTCTACGATGCGGCCAGGTCAGGGCTACATTCGTCGAAAAGGTCACGAAGCTTCTCCACCGCAGCGATCTGCAGTTGACGAACGCGCTCCTTGGAGAGCCCCAGTTCCTGAGCCAGCTCCCGCAGAGTCTTCACAACGCCGTTGTTGCCAATGCCGAACCGTCCGCGAACCACGACCTGTTCCCGCTCGTCGAGCTGCTCTGCCATGCGGGCGATCAGATCGTTGACGCGATGCTCTTCCTGGATCCACTCACTAATTAGCGGATCTTCATCGACGGCAGCAACGCCGTGCAGCAGTTCTGCGGTGCCGGGAGCGTCGATGGGCTGTCGTCGGCGCCGTCGCTGCGCCAGACGAAAGAAGTGCCGCTGCACCGCATGCGTCGCGTAGGTGCTGAAGCGAAAACCTCGCGACGCATCGAACTTCGCGATCGACTTCAGCAAGATTTCATTTCCTTCGCTTGTCAGCTCGTCGAACTCGTGGGAGGAGTTCGCGAACTTTCGGGCGATGGAAATTACCAGCCGCAGGTTGCATTCCGCGATGTGATTTCGGACAGCGTCAGCGTCGGCGAGAGCGTGTTCAAGGCACTTGCGCAGCTTCGCATGTTGCGATTTGGCGGTCACAAGCTGTCGGCGAGTTTCTTCCGCACGGCGCAGCAGGAAATTCATCTTGCGAAACAGGAAGACTTCCCCCTGCGGCGAAAGCAGGGGAGTGCCGCGCATCGTTTCAAAATCGCCGGTTTCAGGAAAGTCGTTCGTCGCGCAGTCCTGATCGCTGTAAAGCGAAATGCACTCCGGCAGGCTCAGCAGGTCAGCCGCATCCAGCGATTCGAAGTCCGGGTCGTCAATAAAGAAAATG
>JAGRGH010000018.1 GCA_020445605.1 Chromatiales bacterium | reverse complement strand
GGTGGTTCCCGTTCCGTCTGAAGCCCTTGACGTGATCGGTTAACCCCACGGGTGCGGGGATGGTGGTTCCCGTTCCGTCTGAAGCCCTTGACGTGATCGGTTAACCCCACGGGTGCGGGGATGGTGGCGACTAAGATAAGCAAATTTTACAGTGAGAAAGGTTAACCCCACGGGTGCGGGGATGGTGGCGTAGGGACACTGCCCTACGAATTACGCATCGGGTTAACCCCACGGGTGCGGGGATGGTGGCTACTTCTTCGGTCGAGGTGTCCACCGATCATGGTTAGCCCACGGGTGCGGGGATGGTGGTGACATTGATAATCGTTTTTTTTTGGGTACTCAGGCAGTCGTTTTTAGAGTAAACACATACATCAAACAGCGAGAGCATCATGATTCTTTTGGGGATTGACATCGAGACAACGGGCACGGACATTGAGAACGACAGTATCACGGAGATTGCCATTGTGTCGTGGGACACAGAGAAGAAGGCGGCGATCCAAACAGCATCTACTCTGGTAGGTAGTGCGGATGGGGTATGGGATGGAAGAGAGTACCCGGAGGATGTGCAGCAATTAACGGGCATTACGATTGACGATCTACGGAACCACGGGGCGGACTTTGGGCACGTTATGCGGTTACTCGTGAAGAATGCTCAGCACCCCATGGTAGCTGGAATCGTAACCCACAACGGCACAACGTTCGACCTCCCCTTCTTGGCTAACAACATCACCAGATGGAACGAAAGGGGAGACGCCCCAATCCCGATTGACGCGATCCTACCAAGCACAGCTCCACTTGACTTCATCGACACCCGTTACGACCTACCAGCGCCAGAAGGAAGCCGGAAGCTCACCTACATGGCAGCCGATCACGGGATCGTGAACCAGTACGGCCACCGGGCACTCTCTGACGTACAGACCATGCTCGCACTTCTCTCCTGCTATCCGATAGAGGAGGTGCTAACGCGGTCACAATCCCCAACGGTCACGATTGCAGCAATGGTGAGCTATGACGACCGAGACAAGGCAAAACAGGCCGGGTTCTTTTGGGAGCCTGCGAGCAAGACCTGGCGCAAAGAGGTCAAGGAATGCGACCTTATGGGGATGAGTGAGTTACCATTCAAGATACAACGGCTATGATTTGGACAACCAAGATACCCGACAAACCGGGGTGGTGGTGGATACGTCAAAAGGGCACGGTAGGCGGTGAGACCGATCTGCAATTGGCGATTGAGATATTTATACCCAACAAACGACGCCCTGCCGCTTACGTCGAAACCGGGCACGGATTTGTGCCTGTTTGCGACTACTATAAAGCATTCGGGACGATACTCGAATTCTCCTCAACTCCCATCCCAGAACCAACAGAACAGGAGCCGAAATGACCAACGACCTACCAAAAATCACCGAACAACAAAAAGAGCAGCTCGAAGCGAGTTTGAAGAAGTTCATAGCAGAGACGCTCCCAGTTATCGAGCGCGTCGTTGGGGTACTCGCAGAGACCCTCAGCCCGATGATCCGAGCAATGATCCAAACGCTCACCGACGCATTCCGACCCATCTACGAAGCCGCTGGGTCACCATATGGGGAAGCGGATGCGGATGTTCTTCGATGGGTTGCGGCGACGATGAAGGGAGCGATAGAAACCCAGGATGAGAACTTTTAACAGAGACAAACAATGGAATGGATTGACGACCTTACGATCAAAAGCAAGCTTGTAGATAGCGTCTTCCCTATGGAGATATATCAGCGCGAGTACGGCGGCCCTTACACATGGGGCATGGCGAACAGTGCTTTGAGGAGCATCGCCAGCTTTCCCACGATAGAGGAGGCGAAGCAAGCAGCAGAGCAGGCGATTCGGCACATGTGCGAACAACGTCTCAAGGAACTGGATAACCGATAAACAAACTACCAACAACAGAACAGGGGAGTGACATGAAGAAAATACCATCCCTTTTCAAAAGGGACTACGAAGGAACGCACTTGGTATATGACGAGGTCGTAGAGGGGTGTGAGTGGGTATTGAATGGGGAGGGAGTTGCGACACAGAAGTATGACGGCACGGCGTGTATGATAAAAGGGGGCGTCCTCTTCAAACGCTACGACGTGAAGGCAGGGCGAACCCCACCAAGTGGAGCAATCCCTTGTGAGGAGCAACCGACCGGGCATAATAAGCATTGGCCGCACTGGGTTCCAGCCAGCAAGG
>JAGRGH010000017.1 GCA_020445605.1 Chromatiales bacterium | reverse complement strand
GACATCCCCTCGCGGGTTTGCCCTTGCCGTTGGCTAGTAGTTATCGACTGACCGATCATGGTCAGTCCAGGCACTCCTACAGGGGACTTCCACCCCATCAGTTCATGCCCATGTCGGGCGTACACAATCACATCCAGCCGACCCAAAAAACGCTACGCGCTTTTCGGTCGGCTGATGTGGGGCGTTATGTGTAAAAGAAGGCCGGCAAGTAGTAAGACGGTCTCATGATTTATTTATAGTTACAACAGGGGTGGGGACTGGGGCAGCTCCGGGTTTAAACGACTGGGCTGCACCCGCACTATGGCGGACTACTGATCTTTCATTTTTACGCGAAGTAAAGCTAAACCCGGCAAGAGGATTTGGCCGATGAAGGGGTTCTTTTATTTGTTAATAATCAGCGCTCTGGTAATTATAATTGCTACATTATATAAGCCAAACCCACCAATCAATGTATGCCACATAGAGAGAAATAATCTACCTGTTAAAAGGTTGATAGATATTCAGAGTGAGTTATCTAAAAAGCTGGGAGAAATTGGCTTTCAATTAACAGGTACAGCTCCACCGGATAATCAAGGAGACCAATTCGGCCACCGCACCTTTAGAAATAAAGAAATACTAATCGTGACAACATTTGATCCAGCGTACTCTAAAATATTTATTGATTGTTATTCAGATGTAGTAGGTGGCCGCTTGGAGAATAGAAAGTTAATAGAGGCTATAGAAAGCATTGTAGACCGGTTTGTGAATTCAAATTAAAGGGGTCAGAAATTAATAAGGTATAAGGGGTCAGAGCCCTTTTAGACGTCCACCCTCCTTCGACAGCCAATCTCCTTGATCGCAGGCAACCTCTTTTCGTCGCTCCCGCCGGCACTTGAAACCGAGCACTTCGAGACGCTCGCGCAGGGGCGTGGCGTCACGATCGAGCGCATCGTCTCCAGCGGACACACCTCGCCCGAATCGGGCTGGTACGACCAGGACCATCGCGAGTGGGTCATCGTGCTGCGAGGCAACGCCGTGCTCGAGTACGCCTCCGGAGAACGGATCGAACTCGACGTGGGTGCTTACGTGGACATCGCCGCGCATGTGCGCCACCGGGTGATCCACACCAGCAGCGCACCGCCGACGGTATGGCTGGCCGTACACTTTCCGGCCGAACCCGGCGATCCGCACCACCGATGAAGACCATTCTCTGCTATGGCGATTCGATCACCTGGGGCTACATCCCGGGCAACCTCGGGCGCCTGCCGCTCGATCAGCGCTGGCCCTCGGTACTGGCCCGGGCGCTGGGCCCGGATTACGAGGTGATCGCCGAGGGTCTGCGGGGTCGCTACACGGTGCACGACGAACCGTTCCGCCCCGGCCGCAGCGGTGCCGATCTGCTGCAGCCGATCCTGGAATCGCACGCGCCGGTTGACCTGTTGATCCTGCTGCTCGGCACCAACGATGTGCTGCACTTTCCCGAGCTGACGGCCTACGACGCCGCGCGCGGGATCGAAACCCTGTGCAAGCTCGCGCAGGCCAGCGAGGCCGGCCCGGATGGCGGCGAGCCACGCATCCTGCTGATCGCGCCGCCGCGCATCGGGAAGCTCTCCGACGAGTTGTCGTTGATGTGCCACGGCAAACCCGAGCACGCACTGGACTTTGCCCGGCACTATCGCAGCGTGGCCGGGGACCGCGGCCTCGCCTTTCTCGACGCGGCCGAAGTGACCGAGCCCAGCCCGGTGGACGGCGTGCACCTCGATGCACAAGGCCAGCGCAGGCTCGGCGAAGCGGTCGCGCGGGCGGTGCTACAGATTTTCAGTCACCCCACGGCGCTCGGCTGAACCAGGGCCGCGGGTTACTGACAAGGGAAATTCAACAACTCGCTCGCGCAACAGCGGGTCCGATCGTATGCTTGCAGCAACTCTCACAGATCAAGAGCTGCCCGCGGCACGGCGCGGTGGCGCTCTGGCAAGAACGGGTCGGTCATCCAACGCATGAGGATCATTCAACCAATGCTGCGGTCTTTGCTTGTGACGGCCCTCCACCTGATTCCGGCGCTGGCGGTTCACGCAGCGCCCGTCGGGTCCACCGACGATGCATCAGCGCCGCTCGTCCGGCTGGCGATGAACAATGCTTCCGCGCCCGTCCGGCCGGATGTGAAGGCCAAGAACGACAAGCGCGGCGTCGCCAAGCCCCTAGGTGGCAGACCGCCGCGCGTAGGCATGACCGAAGAACCGACCGGACCGGAAGACTGCGGCAATGGAGTACCCTGCGGCCCGGGCCGACCATCGGGCGGCGGGTCCGGCAGCGGTGGCGGAAAACCGCCGCGCGGCGGCGGCAAACCCGCGCCGACACCGGGCAACTGCCTTGGCAGGCAGATGACGGAAGAACCGACCGGATGCGAATGACGGGTTCCGGAACTCGGTGCCAAAGGAAAACGTGAAACCGGCGCAAAATTCCAAAACTGATCTATTTTTCGAAACCAGCCCAGAGTCGACCTGCATTCCGCGAGACGTGAACAAACATTATGAAACCCTGCCGCATCGGTACCGCCCTCGCCAGCGTCATGGCTGTTCTGACTTTTGCCCTGTTCATGCCGGATGCATCCGCGGATGGGCCGGTAAATCGCTCGTTGCAAAACAGGCAACTGGTGACAAAGACCAATCCACAGGCTGCACCGGGGCACAAGATCCCGAAAACGGGCAGTGGCCAGGAACAGCGCGGCGTTCTGTACAACAACGAGAACCCCCCGACGACTCAGCAGGTGCGCGAAGAGAACAGCGACCCTACAACGAACTCCATCCGCCGGGCGCCGGCAGCGCCGGTCTCGAACGGGCTCGGACAGCCACACTGAGCGCAAGCGATTCCGGGTGACGGGCAGACGGGCAACCCGACTCCCGGCGATGTTGCCAAACAGACCCCACGGGGTCGAGAGCGGTACGGTCGAGTGGCCGGCGTACGACCGGCGGCCCGGGAGCCCGTAGAATCTGAATCCCCGAACCGCGCACGCACCCGGATTTGGCGCCGTGTCCGCCCTAGCCGGCCTCGGCGGCTTCGAGCGCCTCGCTGGCTTCCATCCAGGCGGTTTCCGCCGCTTCGTGGTCGCGGTCGACATAGGCCTGCTCGACCAGTAGTGCCTTGAGGCGTTCCTTGTTGGCGTCGTTGTAGATCCCGGCGTCGGCGAGTTCGGCCTCGAGTGCCTTGCGGCGTTTCGCGACTTCGTCAAGCTTGCGTTCAGCACGTTCGACGCTGCGCCGGAACGGTTGCAGGCGCTTGCGTTCTTCGGCCGCGTCGCGCCGTTGGGTCTTGCGATCGGCGGCGATATTCGCTGCGGGCGTCTCGGGCTTCGTCGCTGCTGGCGTGAAACCGCCCCGCCCGCGTGCGGCGAGCCATGCGGGGTAGTCGTCCAGATCACCGTCGAATTCACCGACCTGACCGGAGTCAACGAGCAGAAGCGTATCGGTCGTCGTGCGCAGCAGATGTCGGTCGTGTGAAACGACCACGAGCGCGCCGTCGAAGCCCTGCAAGGCGATGACCAGCGCCTCGCGCATGTCGAGATCAAGATGGTTCGTTGGCTCGTCCAGCAGCAGCAGGTTCGGCCGCTGGTAGACGAGCAGCGCCAGCACGAGCCGCGCCTTTTCGCCGCCCGAGAACGGACCCACCGGTGCAATCGCCTTTTCGTTCGTAAATCCAAACCCGCCCAGAAACGAACGGAACACATGCTCGCGTTCGCGCGGGTCGAGCGCCGCGAGATGTTCGACCGGCGAACGGTCGGCGCGCAGCTGTTCGAGCTGGTGCTGGGCGAAATAGCCGACGTTCAGCGCCGGCGCACCATCGCGCGCACCGGCGAGCGGCGCGATCGCGCCGGCCAGCAGCTTGATGAGGGTGGACTTGCCCGCGCCGTTCAGGCCGAGCAGACCGATGCGGTCGCCGGGATAGATCGCCAGATCGACACTTTTCAGCACGGGTTTTTCGGCATACCCCGCGTTCGCCTCGCGCAGGCGCAGCAGCGGCCGCGGCAGTTTGTCCGGCGCGAAAAACTCGAAGTGGAATGGTGAGTCCACATGCGCGGGCGCGATGATCTCCATGCGCTCCAGCGCCTTCAGGCGGCTCTGCGCCTGGCGCGCCTTGGTGGCCTTGGCGCGGAAACGTTCGACGAACGAGTGCATGTGCGCGATCTCGCGCTGCTGCTTTTCGAACTGCGCCTGCTGCCCGGCGAGGCGCTCGGCGCGTTGGCGTTCGAACTCCGAATAGTTGCCGGTGTACAGGCGCACCCCGCCCTGCTCGATGTGCAGGATGCTGGCGACGACGCGATCGAGAAAATCGCGGTCGTGTGAGATCAGCAGCAGCGCGCCGGGGTATTGCCGCAGCCACGTCTCCAGCCACAGCACGGCGTCGAGGTCGAGGTGGTTGGTCGGCTCGTCGAGCAGCAGCAGGTCGGAGCGACACATCAGCGCCTGGGCGAGATTCAGCCGCATTCGCCAGCCGCCGGAGAACTCCGAGACCGGCCGCTCGCCGTCGCCCGGCGCAAAGCCCAGCCCGGCGAGCAGTTGCGCCGCGCGTGCGCGGGCGCTGTAGCCGCCGATGGATTCAAGGCGCGCGTAGGCATGCGCAAGCGCCGTGCCCGCGTCGGCCGCATGGGTGCGCTCGATCTCGGCCTCCAGCGCGCGCAGTTCGGCGTCCCCGTCGAGGACGTAGTCGATCGCCGTGACCGTGGTGGCGGGGGTCTCCTGCGCGACATGCGCGACGACCCAGCCGGCCGGACGGTCGACCTGGCCGGCATCGGTATCCAGGCTGCCGAGGATGGCCGCGAACAGGCTCGACTTGCCGGTGCCGTTCGCGCCGGTCAGGCCGACCTTCTGGCCGGCATAGATCTGCACCGAGGCATGTTCGAACAGCACATGCGCCCCACGGCGCAGCGCGACATCGGAAAGGACCAGCATCGCGCTATTGTCCGCGAACGCGTTTCGCTCAACCAGCGGAAACCCGCGCCCCGCCGTGCCGAAACCTGCCCCGGATCGGCGTTCGGTATGATCGAAACTCCGTCATTCGGAGATCGGCATGGCTAACTCCTGCTGCGGTGGCGACACCGCGAACACCGCAAGCGTCGCGCTGGACGCCGACCGCCTGCGCGGCCAGGTACGCACCAGCTATGCACAGGTGGCCACCGCCAGCGATGCCGGTCAGGGCTGCGGTGTGTCGACCGGCTGCTGCGGCGTCGATGAGGACGGCCGCATCAACCAGCTCGTTTCCACGCGGCTCGGCTACAGCTCGGCCGATCTCGCCGCGGTGCCCGCCGGCGCGGACATGGGACTGGGCTGCGGCAACCCGAAGGCCATCGCGGCGTTGCGGCCCGGCGAGACGGTGCTCGATCTCGGCAGCGGCGGCGGTTTCGACTGCTTTCTGGCGGCGGCCGAGGTCGGTGACGAAGGCCATGTGATCGGCGTGGACATGACGCCGGAGATGGTCTCGAAGGCACGTGCGAACGCCGAACGCGGCGGCTACACGCAGGTCGAGTTCCGCCTCGGCGAAATCGAGCATCTGCCGGTCGCAGACCGCAGCGTGGACTGCATCCTCTCGAACTGCGTGATCAATCTCTCACCGGACAAGCCGCGTGTGTTCGCGGAGGCGTTTCGTGTGCTGCGCAGCGGCGGACGTCTGGCGATCTCGGACGTGGTCAAAAGCGGCGAGCTGCCGGACGATCTGAAAAACGACCCGCTGCTGTACGCGGGTTGCATGGCGGGCGCCGCCAGCGTGGACGAGTTGCGGACGATGCTCCAGGCCGCGGGTTTCGCGGACATTCGCATCGCGCCGAAGGATGAATCCCGCGCGTTCATCCAGGACTGGGCACCGGGCCTGGGGATCGAGGATTACGTCATCTCCGCAACCATCGAGGCCATCCGGCCCTGAGCCACAATCGCGACCAGGCAGCTTCGCGATGAACCACTCGAAGCTCACCGGTAACCTGCGGTTCATTGCGAATATCTCGATCGCGGCGATCGGGCTCGCCAGCTGGATCGGGTTGGTCGTATTCATCGATGCGCGCATCCCCGGCGGCATCGGCCTGACGCTGGCACTCGTCGGCGGCAGCGCGTTCGTGCTCGGGCTGATACTCACCTATATCGTTGTTGTCGACTGGCTGAACCTGCGCTTCCTGCGGCCGTGGCTTTCAGATCATGCGCCGGCAATGGTCGCCGGTGAACACGTCGCGTTCGCGGGCATCGTGCGCACCGACAGCGAGCCGATGATCGCGCCGTTCACCGACGAACCATGCCTCATGTACCGCTACTCGGTCACGCGCAACGTGCGCAAGACCACCCGCAGCGGCGGCACGCGTCAGTTCATCGCGCAGGGTTTTCACCTGCTGCCCTCGCGCATCGAGGGCAACGGGCGTTCACTCGCACTGCGCTCCTTTCCGGTGCTCGACGACAGCCTGCTGCATACCCACGAGGGGCGCGAGTGGTCGGCGAAGGCGAATCGCATGATGCAGAACTTCGACCTGACTGCGCCGGACGCCGGTCAGCGCGAACGCGAGTCGCGCCATCAGGAGGTCCTGCACTCGGTCATCGACGAGGTGCACGAGGACTATCTGATGACCGGCATCGTGCGCGACACCGATCTGCTCGCGATCCAGGAAGAATCCCTGCCGGTCGACACGAACGTCTGTGCGATCGGCACCTATGACGCGGCCGGCAATGCGCTGACGGGTACGAAGCCGCGTGTTGGGCCGAACCTGATGATCTATCGCGGAACCGCGCACGAAGTGCTGGAACGCCTGCGCGCGGAAACCGCGAAGTACTCGAAGATCGCGATGTGGATGGTCGGCGTGGGCGTGCTGATCACGATGCTCGCCGCGTTACCGGCCAGCGTTACATCAAGGATTCCCGTGATCGGCTGGCCCGACCAGGCGCAATCCCGATAGTCCGCTCCTGAATCCAAGGAAGCTCTGATCAATCCATCCCGGATTGCCAGAGCTTTGAGCCCGAAAAAGTGCGATTTTTCGTTTTCTTTCATTTTCAACGTGTTACACCCGTTGAAAATGGCAGCACGTCCATGTGCTGCGGGAAACTCTGACAATTCAGAGTTTGCCTAACGCGCCGGGCCGCTCCCGACGCGAAAATCCTCAACCTCGATACAGCTTGCAGGAAGAAATCCGCTGCTCGATCTCCCGCTCGACCTCACGATAGGCCGGGCTGCCGATCTCGCCGTACTGCTGCGCGAACTGCTCGGCGGTCATGCCCTGGGGCAGATCGCTGGCATGCGGAAAGTAGTCGGACTCCGACATCCCCGCCGCGAACGCCTTCTGCAGCGCAACTGCGCTGTCGCGGCTGCCCGTCGCAAGCTGACCGAACCGCGTACCGACACGATCCGCGGCGAGGTCGGTGAAGCTGAAGCCGCTGCCGTGTTTCGAGTCGGCGACCTCCTTGTACAGGCCGATCGCGTCCGAAACAGTGTCGCTGCCGGCCGCAACCAGCGCGGCCGAGGTCAGAAAGTGCTGGCCGAAGTCCAGACGTTTGTCGAGCTTCAGCGCGAACGGCTTCGGTCGGCCGGTCTGCCGGTCCGGCGCGACCAGTTTGTCCATGCCGCGCCCGGTCGCCCAGGCCGCCAGCACGGCCAGCATGGCGCGGTGTTCGACAACGGGATCGGTCGTCCTGCTGCGGTCAGCGGCCACCGCAAACATCCTGGTGAGCAGCGGGGTCAGCTCACCGCGCCTGCCGATGCCCTCCCCTTGCAGGCTGGCCAGTGCATTGTGATAGGCGGCCAGCGCATCGACATCGAGCTGCGCGGCGACGGTTGCGCGCGCCGCATCGAGCAGATCGTTCGACCACACGTAACGCAGATCGGCATAGCCCGGCGACAGCGTCCATTCGCGCACGACCGAGCCGGCAAGCTTGACGCGTCCGGCGCCGGCGAACGCATCGAACGCATACGGCGCAAGCCAGGCCGCAAGCACGTCTGGCACGGGAACTGACCCGACCTTCAGACCGCGCACGTCCACCGCGCGACCATCCGCAACGACATCCAGTTCCAGGTTCACATAGGGACGCACCGGCAGCTTCGGCACCTTGGCCGTGGCCACGACATGGACCCTGCCCTGCTCGATGGTCAATTTCGCGGCGCCGTCGAAACGCTGCAACAGATGGTTCGCGAACAGGTTCGCGTCCTTCTCGCTGACGCGAATGGAGCGCACTGCACCCTCAGGCACGCCGCGCGGGTCGTTCTCCTTGATGATGTTGCGCGCGCGGGCGACATCCTTGTGCGACAGCTGCGCGGGCTCGGCGATCACGGGCGTATCCGACAGCGCGAACCACGCCAGCGCGAGCGCCACGACCGGCGCCAGAAGAACGGTCCATTTGATCAGCTTGAACAGTGCCCGCATGGTCGCACCCGGTTGTTGAAATTCGCGCGCAGTCTACCCGATTGCCTGCCGTCGACAGAGCAGGTTCAGCGTCCGGGCCTGCGGCTGCCGAAATCCCCCGCTAGGGCCCCCCCGCGAATGCGCTCGAGTTCATCGCGCAGTTTCGCGGCCTGCTCGAACTCGAGATTGCGCGCGTGCTGGTACATCTGCTTTTCCAGTCGCGCGAGTTCCTTCGCAAGCTTTTCCGGCGGCATCGCAGCATAGCGCTCGTCGGCCTCGCGCACGGCGGCCAGACGTTCTCCGCCGCCACGCGAACGCGCGCCGTCCATGATGTCGGCGACGGCCTTTTCGATGCCGCGTGGTGTGATGCCGTGCTTGCGGTTGAAATCCAGCTGCAGGTTGCGGCGGCGTTCGGTTTCGTCGAGCGCGCGCTGCATCGAGCCGGTCATGTTGTCCGCATACAGGATCGCGCGGCCGTGCAGATTGCGTGCGGCGCGGCCGATGGTCTGGATCAGTGAACGCTCGGAACGCAAAAACCCCTCCTTGTCGGCATCGAGGATTGCGACCAGCGCAACCTCTGGCATGTCCAGACCCTCGCGCAGGAGATTGATGCCGACCAGCACGTCGAACACCCCGAGTCGCAGATCGCGAATGATCTCGACGCGCTCGACGGTCTCGATATCCGAATGCAGATAGCGCACGCGCACGTCATGCTCGTGCAGGTATTCGGTCAGGTCCTCGGCCATGCGCTTGGTGAGCGTCGTCACCAGCACGCGCGCGCCGCTGGCGACGACATGGCGTATCTCCGACAGCAGATCGTCGACCTGTGTCGCCGCCGGGCGAATCTCGACTTTCGGATCGACCAGGCCGGTCGGTCGCACGACCTGCTCGACGACCGCACCGGCATGCTCGCCCTCGTACGGCCCGGGTGTCGCCGAGACAAACACCGTCTGCGGCTGGCGCGCGGTGAACTCGTCAAAGCGCAACGGGCGGTTGTCGAGCGCCGACGGCAGACGAAAGCCGTATTCGACCAGCGTTTCCTTGCGTGAACGGTCGCCGCGATACATCCCGCCGAGCTGCGGAATCGTCACATGACTCTCGTCGATGACGAGCAGTGCATCCTGCGGCAGGTAATCGAACAGCGTGGGTGGCGGCTCCCCGGCGGAACGCCCCGACAGATAGCGCGAATAGTTTTCGATGCCCGAGCAATAGCCCAGCTCCACCATCATTTCGATATCGAAGCGCGTGCGCTGTTCCAGCCGCTGCGCCTCGACGAGTTTGCCCGCCTCGCGCAGCTGGGCGAGCCGCTCGACGAGTTCGACCTTGATCTGCTCGACGGTCTCGACCACGCGCTCGCGCGGCGTGACGTAATGGCTTTTTGGATACACCGTGTAGCGCGGAACGCGGTTCAGCACCTCGCCGGTCAGCGGATCGAACAGCGCGATGGATTCGATCTCGTCGTCGAACAGCTCCACGCGCACGGCCTCGCGTTCGGATTCCGCCGGATGGATGTCGATCACATCCCCGCGCACGCGATAGGTCGCGCGTGCGAGTTCAACATCGTTGCGCGTGTACTGAAGCTCGGCCAGACGCCGCAGCAGCGCGCGCTGGTCGATGCGGTGCCCGCGGGCCAGGTGCAGCACCATCGACAGGTAGGCCTGCGGATCGCCCAGACCGTAGATGCTGGAAACCGTCGCAACGACGATCACGTCGCGGCGCTCGAGCACGGCCTTGGTCGCCGACAGGCGCATCTGCTCGATGTGCTCGTTGATCGAGGCGTCCTTTTCGATATAGGTGTCGCTGGCCGGAACGTAGGCCTCGGGCTGGTAGTAGTCGTAGTACGAGACGAAATACTCGACGGCGTTGTCCGGGAAGAACTCGCGAAACTCGCCGTAGAGCTGGGCGGCCAGGGTCTTGTTCGGCGCGAGCACCATCGCCGGGCGCTGCAGGCGCTCGATGACGTTGGCGATGGTGTAGGTCTTGCCCGAGCCGGTCACGCCCAGCAGGGTCTGGGCCGCAAGCCCGTCGTCGATGCCGGCGATCAGGGCCGCGATCGCCGCCGGCTGATCGCCGGCGGGTTGGAAATCGGCCTGCATCCGGAGCGTTCGGTCGTTCATGCTGTGCGGATTCGTGTGCGCTTCGCTATCATTCGCGGCCGTTCCCGCCCTGTTTCCATTGCCGAGGTTTCGCTTCGATGAGCATCCGTGTGTCCAACCGCGCCAACGCGGTCAAACCGTCGCCCACGCTGGCCGTCACGGCCCGCGCCGCCGAACTGCGCGCCGCCGGACAGGACATTGTCGGTCTGGGCGCCGGAGAGCCCGATTTCGACACCCCGGCGCACATCAAGCAGGCCGCGATCGACGCGATCAACGCCGGCCACACCAAATACACGGCGGTCGACGGCATCGCGCCGCTCAAGCAGGCCATCATCGCAAAATTCCAGCGCGACAACGGCCTGAGCTACAAGCCGAACCAGATCCTGGTGTCCTGCGGCGGCAAGCAGAGCTTCTACAACCTGGCCCAGGCGATGCTGAATCCCGGCGACGAGGTCATCATCCCGGCGCCGTACTGGGTCTCGTACCCGGACATGGTGCTGCTCGCCGACGCCGTGCCCGTCATCGTCTCGGCCGGTCAGGATCGCGGCTTCAAGCTCGGCGCCGACCAGCTCGAGGCGGCGATCACCCCGCGCACGCGCCTGGTCGTGATCAACAGCCCGTCGAACCCGACCGGCGTCGCCTACACGCGGGCTGATCTGGAAGCGCTGGGCGAGGTGCTGCGCAGGCATCCGGACGTCGTGATCGCCACCGACGACATGTATGAACACATCCTCTGGGCCGCCGAACCGTTCTGCAACATCGTCATGGCCTGCCCGGACCTCTACGAACGCACCATCGTGCTCAACGGCGTATCGAAGGCCTACTCGATGACCGGCTGGCGCATCGGCTACGCGGGCGGACCGGTCGAACTCATGAAGGCGATGGAGAAGATCCAGTCGCAGTCGACCTCGAACCCGACCTCGATCAGCCAGTACGCCTCGGTCGCGGCGCTGAACGGTCCGCAGGACTGCGTCGCTGACATGCTCAAGGCGTTCAAGTCGCGTCACGACAATGTCGTCGCGCGGCTGAACCGGATGCCCGGCGTGGAGTGCCTGCCGGCCGACGGCGCGTTCTATCTGTTCCCGAACCTCGAAGGCGTCATCGCGCGCACCGAGGGCGTGGACGATGACCTGCAGCTGTCCGAACGGCTGATCGGCGAGGCCGGCGTCGCGCTGGTCCCGGGCTCGGCATTCGGCGCCCCCGGCCACGTCCGCATCTCGATCGCGACCAGCCAGGCCAACCTCGACAAGGCGCTGGACCGGCTGGAACGGGCCTTCGCGAGCTGACGACCCGCACCGTGCGGGCGCTACAGCGGCGCCCGCGCGTGCCTGACCCGCGCGTCAGTCGGCGCCTACAGCGGCGCCCCACCCCCGAACGTATCGTGTGATCCATGGAAGCCGGTCGCGACCCGCGGCCGGCAGCAGCGCATGGAGGCACACAATGCATCTGTCTGCCCGTCTACAGCGTGGATTCACGCTGATCGAGCTCGCCACGACCGCCGCGGTTGCCGGCGTCACCCTGACCGTCGCCGTGCCGGGCGGCCTGCACCTGCTTGAGGACAGCGTGCTGTCCGCAGAAGTCAACCGCTTCGTCGCGCACTTCAACTTCGCGCGCAGCGAGGCGGTCAAGCGCGGCACCGAGATCGTGCTGTGCCCTTCGCGCGCGGGCGCGGACTGCGAGCGTGGTTCGGACTGGAGCGACGGGTTTCTGATCTACGCCGACCGCGACGGCGACGGTGCCCGCGACGAGGAAGACACGATACTGCGCCATGTCCATCCGGACGACGGCCGGGCACGCATCCGTTCACGCAGCGCCAGCCGCTGGCGGGTTGTGTTCCAGCCCTCGGGGACCACCGGCGGCACGAACGGCTCGCATGCATTCTGTGCAACCCACGGCAGTGCCGACGCACGGGCCGTCATCGTCTCGAACACCGGCCGGGTGCGCGTTGCGGAGCGCTACTCGGACGGCGCCCTGCCCGACTGCGTCTGATGCCGAAATCGGGCCTTCGTGCATACTGCGCGAATGGACCCAGCCGAAAACGAGAGCCGGCCCGGCGCGCGCCAGTTGACGGTGCGCGTGCTGGCCATGCCCGCGCATACCAACCCGAGCGGTGACATCTTCGGTGGCTGGCTGATGTCGCAGGCCGACATCGCCGGCGCCGTGATCGCCTACCAGATTGCGCGCGGCCGTGTCGCGACCCGCGCGGTGACGAACTTCGAGTTCCTCGAGCCTGTGCTGGTCGGCGACCTGGTGAGCTGCTATGCGGAACTCGAACGCGTCGGGCGCACCTCGATCCAGGTCCGGGTGCAGGTGAGCGTGGAACGCGCGCGCGATCCGCGCAATGTCGTCGACGTGGCGCGGGCGCTGATCACCTATGTCGCGCTGGACGCCGACCGCCACCCGCGCAAGGTCCCACCGGTCGGCTGAAAATCAGAGATCGGCGACGAGACGCGCGATGCGCCCGCGTCCGGCGGCATCCGGCAGCGGACCGTACGCGGCACCGAGGTTGTCGAGCATATGCGCGGGCTTGCCGGTGCCCGGGATCGCGACCGTGACCGCCGGATGCGCGATCACCCATTTCAGAAACAGCTGCGCCCAGGACTGCGCCCCGTAATCGGCCGCCCACGCCGGCAGGGCCTTGCCGCGGGTCGCGCGAAACAGCTCGCCGCGTCCAAACGGCCGATTCACGATCACCGCCGTGCCGCGATCCGCGGCCAGTGCGAGCAGCCGGTCGCCCGCCTCGGGCTCGGCCAGCGAGTAGTTGATCTGCAGAAAGTCGAAAGCCTCGGCGGCGATGACTGCGGCAATGTCGTCGTGCGCGCCCTCGTGGTAGTGGGTCACACCGACATGGCGAATGCGTCCCGCATCGCGCCATTCACGCAGTACCGGCAGGTGCACGCGCCAGTCGAGAAGGTTGTGAATCTGCATCAGGTCGATACGCCCGGTGCGCAGGCGCTCGAACGATTCGTTCATCTGCGCAATGCCGGCGTCGCGACCGGTCGTCCAGACCTTGGTCGCGAGAAAGAACCGGGAATCCAGCCCGAGCCCCGCGACCAGATCGCCGACGACCGTCTCGGCCCGACCGTACATCGGCGAGGTGTCGATCATCGCTTGCTCAACGCTGGCCAGGGCCTCCACTACACCGCGCAGGCCGGCGCGCTGAGAATCGTCCGACCCGACATCGAACGCGCGCGCCGTGCCGAGCCCGATGACAGGCAGCAACTCACCCGTGGCGGGTATTGCGCGCTTGAGCAGTTCGCCGCGCCGGGTGGCATCTGCATCACCCGCCGCGCCGAACGCCGACCACCATGGCGCGCCCAGCATGCCGGCGGCCACGGCCTTCATGGCGCGGCGACGCGTTCTGTCAATCGTTGGGGATGTGCTCATGGGTACTCCCGGCGAGTCCGTGTTGTTTTCAACCGCAGGCGCGGCAACGGTGGCATCGACGCGGATTGCCTAGCCATTGCGACCGATCCAGCCTTGCATAGTTCTGCTAGCCTTGCCATGTTGCCGCGTCAAAGTCAGCGCAATTGGAACAACTGAACGCATCGTCCGCGGATGCGCGTGGTCGCTACGACCTGGTCGCATGGCTGTTTCTGCGCGCGCTGGCGCTGATCTATCTCGTCGCATTCGCGTCGCTGGGCTTTCAGATCACCGCACTTGCCGGCAGCGAGGGCATCTACCCGATCAGCGAATCCCTCGCCGAGGCCCGCGGACTGTACGGTGCGGATGCCTGGTGGCGCCTGCCGACGCTGTTCTGGATCTTCGACGGCGACTGGGCGCTGACCGGCGCCTGTCTGGCCGGCGCCGTGTTCTCGCTGTATCTGTTGTTCAGCCGTCGCGAACGTTTCGCGCTGATCGCGCTGTTCGTGCTGTACCTGTCGCTGAGCGCCGCCGGGCGCGTGTTCCTGCATTTCCAGTGGGACTACCTGCTGCTCGAAGCGGGATTCCTGGCGATCTTTCTGCCCGGCGGCAACCGCATCGTCGTCTGGTTGTTTCGCTGGCTGCTGATTCGGCTGCGGCTGCTGTCGGGCCTGGCAAAGCTGGCAAGCGGCGATGCCGGCTGGCGCGAATTCACCGCGCTGAACCACTACTTCGAGACCCAGCCGCTGCCGCATGCCGGCGCCTGGTTCGCGCACCAGCTGCCGGAATGGCTGCTGCGCATCGGCACCGGGGCGACGCTGATCGTCGAACTCGTCGTGCCGTTTTTCATGTTTCTGCCGCGCACGTTCCGACTCTGGGCCGCCGGGCTGACCGTGCTCTGGCAGCTGCTGATCATCGCGACCAGCAACCACAACTTTTTCAATCTGCTGACCATCGCGCTGTGCCTGTTCCTGCTCGACGATCAGTTTGTACGGCGCTTCGTGCCGGCGCGGATCGCGACCGCCGCCGCACGCGATCCGACACTGACCGCGAACCCTTCGCGCGCCGGCTGGGCACTCACGTCCGTGCTGGCGGTTGTACTGGTGGTGTTCAGCACCGCGCTTTCGATCGAGGTGCTGCGCGGCAGTCCGTATCAGAATTTTCCCGCACCGATCGCGACCGCATGGGATGCCGCACGCGCACTGCGCATCGCGAACCGCTATCACGTGTTTCCGACCATCACGACCGAGCGCATCGAACTCGAGATCGAGGGTTCGATCGACGACGGCCGCAGCTGGCAGACCTACGGCTTTCGCTACAAGCCCAGCGACCCGGCACGGCGACCGGCATTCATCAATCCGCATCAGCCGCGCATCGACTGGCAGATCTGGTTCACGCCACTGGACGCGCGCTTCCTGGACTGGTTCGACCGGTTTCTGAGCCGCCTGCTCGAGGCCTCACCGACGGTACTCGCGCAGCTCGGCCACGACCCATTCGACGGACGCAGGCCCGACATGCTGCGCGTCAGCGCCTGGCGCTATCGGTTCGCGGACCCGGCAACGCGCGGCGAGACCGGGCTGTGGTGGACCCGCGAATACCTGGGTCCGTTCCGGCCACTGCCGTTTCGGGAGCGGTAGAATTCGCCCGGCCATGCGACTTTCCGAACGCCTTTTGTTTGCGCTTTCGCGCCCGCCCGACGACGCCGATTACACGCGTCCCGGCACCTCGCCGACGCTCGACGACGCGCTGGACCTGCTCAAACGGGTGTACCCGGATTTCGACTCGCTGGTCGCGAACCGTCGGGTCGCGGACTTCGGTTGCGGGGACGGCTTCCAGAGCCTTGCGCTTGCCACTCGCCATGGCTGCACGGTTGTCGGAATCGAGTCCAACCCCGCAACCCTGCGCAGGGCGCGGGAGAACGCTGAGCGCTCTGGAGTTGGAACGGATCAGGTGGAGTTCGTCGGCCAGACGACCCCGGAAATGGAGAACGGTTTCGACATCGTGATCTCCCAGAACAGCTTCGAACACTTTCCGGACCCTATCGACGTGCTTGGACAGATGAAGCGTCTGGCAAGCGACGATGGCCAGCTGCTGGTGACTTTCGGGCCGCCCTGGTACGCCCCGTATGGGAGCCACATGCACTTCTTCTGTCGCGTACCCTGGATCAATGTCCTGTTTTCCGAACGCACCGTGATGAACGTGCGCAAGCAGTTTCGCGATGACGGAGCCATGCGCTATACGGAAGTCGAATCGGGCCTGAACATGATGTCGCTTGCCAAGTTCGAGTCAATTGTCAGCGCAAGTGGCTTGCAATTGCGCAAACGCAACTACGAGTGCGTGAAGGGGATCAACGTGCTCGCCAGCATCCCTGTCGTTCGTGAGCTGATGACGAACCATGTCACCGCGATCCTGACGAAGCCCGCCGTCGCAAGCGCCTGAGGCTTCAGTCCGGGGCGGCTTCGGACACCGCGCGGTGTTTTGGCAACAGGCTGTGCACGACGCCGGCCGCGCGGTCGTACCAGCCCAGCCCCAGCGCGAATCCGGCGTGGCGCACGATGACCACGCCACGTGCGTCGCAGTCGCTGGGCAGCGCGTTGCCCAGGTCGGCCGACTCGCGGGCCAGGTAGAGATCGCGTCCGCCCGCGTCGAGCTCGACGACATTGCGCGTCGCCTGCCGTCCCCACAGCCGCGCACCGGCCGTGCGCAGCACCGGCGCATGGGCGTCGCGCTTGACCGCGGCCTGGCCAAACGCAATCGGCTCGGGCCGCCGCGGCGGCCGATGGTCGCGCGCGATGACCGACAGCCCGCGCCCGGTCGCGCGTACCGGCAGAAACGCGCCGGTCAGCGCGTTGGGCAGGCCGTAGCGCTCGGTGATCGCCGCAATGAATCCCTCGTCGTCGATTGCCGTGATCGGCCCGGGCAGTTCGGGGCCGCGCGCGGTCGCTGCCTTTTCCAGTACGGCGACGTAGAAGCCGCCAGTATCGTTGTCCTCGGGCCAGACCCGCAGGGTGGTGCGAAGCGAGGCGTCGAACGTATGTCCCTCCCATGCATCGAGGCCCGGGCGCGAGACGAAACCCGGCACTGACGCCGGCACGACGCGCAGCGCGCCGTCGGCCAGCCGCAACACGGCGTCCACCACGGCCTCGTTTTCTTCCGGCGCAAACGTGCAGGTCGCGTAGACGATGCGGCCGCCCGGGCGACACAGCGCGGCGCCGCGGCTCAACAGCGCGATCTGCCGGCGCGCAAACTCGCCATAGCGTGGTGCCTGCGAGGTGCCGGCCGCCAGTGGCGCGCGGCGCACCGTGCCTTCGCAGGAACAGGGCGCATCGACGAGCACACGATCGAACCCGCCGGCCGCCCCTCCAATCCCGGCGCCGTCGGCGTTCGTGACGCTTACATTCGCGAGCCCGAGACGTTCGAGGGTGTCCTTGAGCGCCTTGAGCCGTCCCGTCACCAGATCATTGGCAACGACCGTTCCCAGGCCCTCGAGTCGCACCGCGATCTGCGCGGTCTTGCCGCCGGGCGCGGCGCAGAGATCCAGCACCCGCTCGCCGGGTTTCGGGTCGAGCAGATGCACGGGCAGCTGCGAGGCGATCTCCTGGGCGTGGGCCAGACCCGCGCGGTACCACCAGCGACGACCCAGGTCGGCATCCGGGGTGCAACGAAACGCCAGCGGCAGCGCCGGATCGGGGTTCAGTTTCAATCCGTCCGCGGCCGCGAGTTCGACCAGCCGGGCGGGCGTAACGTCCAGCGACTGACACCACAGCGCGCTGGACAGCGGCTGGCGCAGACATTGCATAAACGCGGGCCAGTCCGCGACCAGATCGCGATAGCGCTCGAACCAGTCCGGCGGTGACGGGTTCATGCGCCCGCCCCGGTCGTGTCCCCGGGTGCCGCAACCCGCTCGCGCACCGCCGCGCGCAGCCGCTCGACCAGTTCGGCACGACCGGAAAGGCCAAGCCGTCTCGCGCAGGCGGTCCAGTCGCCGCGCTGGATCACGCGCACGAGCAACAGGCGCGCCGCCGTTGACGAGAGCGAAGCGGCCGCGAGTTCGCTCGCGGCGAACCGCCACAGTGGACCGGCAACCGCCTCGACGATGCGCCGGCCATGGGCGAAGGCCGCGAGCGCCGAACGCTCATCGGCATCGAGACCGATTCCGGGGTCCGCGCCGCGACACAGTTCCAGCGCCAGATCCGGATCCAGCCCGTTCAGGCCATCACCGAATGCGACCGGCCAGTCGCGCGCGAATGCCCGCCGCGCTCGATGCACCACCCCCGCTCCATCGACACTCATTCCGCACAACATCAGCACGGAATGTGCGCCGCTCGCGGCGTTCGCGCGCGCGCTGATCCGTACCGGCTCGAACCCGGCGCGACGCCAGAAATGCACCAGCCCCGGATCCGCGCCGAAACTCCCGCCGGCATAGGCGAACCCGCGCGCCGCGCCCTGAGCGACAAGTTGATCCAGCATTTGGCTGCCGAGTCCTTGCCGCTGCACGGCCGGATGCACGGCAATGCGCAGCACGCGGATCGCCGACAGCCCGGCGGCGGTCACCAGGCCCATGTGGGAGGCAAGGGTTTCCGGCAGCAGATGACCGTGCGGGCGCGTCAGCCCCGCGCCGATCCGCTCGGCAAGTTGCGCATCGAATCCGCCCTCTCGGGCCACCAGCGCCACGGCCGCAACCGATCCATTCAGGCGCGCGATCCAGACCTCGAGGTTCGGTCCGTCGAGCAGGTGGCGCAGGTCCAGCGGCCGGGTGCGGTAGTGCGCGCTGACCAGCAGACCGAACACCTCGGCCAGCTGGGCTTCATCGCCCGCGAGCCGGTCGCGATCCAGCCGCTCGATCCGCGCTTGCGCCACATCGACACCGGCGAAGGACTCGTCCGGCGCTGCGCTGGCATTCAGCAGCAGGGCGCGGAACGTCCAGCGTTCCAGTGGATCGGTGGCCGCATAGCGAATCGGTTCGTTCAGGGTCACGCGTCGCCAGCCGCGCGTGTGGGTATCGAGCCAGGTCTGGAACCGCAACGCGAAACCGCGACCGCTGCCTTCATAGCCGTGCACCGTCGTTGCAAACGCGATGCGTCCGAAACGTTCCAGCAGGCGCGCCAGCAGCGGGGTCGGCAGCGTCGCGGCCTCGTCGACCAGCACCAGATCCACCGGCCGGTCGTCGGCGAGCAATCGATCGACCGGCAGAAACTCCAGCGCGCCGCGCGCGTCCGCGAGGCGGTCGTTCGTGACCTGGCGGGCCGCGGTCCAGACACTGGCCGCGTGTTCGAATACGGCGCCCGCCGCCGCGCGTACGGCGCTCGTGACGACGACCCGCCGCAACCCGCCGGCGAGCAACCGACCGGCCGCGAGCCCGAGTGCGGCCGATTTGCCGCGACCACGATCGGCCTGCAGGACCACGGGCCGGCGGCGCTGACCGTGCACGACATGCTCGATGGCCGCGACGGCATCGGCCTGGTCGCGGCTGCGGTACGGCGGATCGACCTGCGCGGCGGATGCCGCTTCCGGGTGGGTCGGCGCGGGCTTCGACGCCGTACCGATCACGACGACGGTCGGGTCCGTCGCGAGCATCCGGGCGAAACGCACCAGATAACGCCGCGTGACCTCGGCCGCGGCGACCGGCCAGACCGTGACCCGCGCCTGCACCGGGTCGCAAAACCCAGACCACTCGTCGAGCGGCGGACCTGCAAGAACCAGCAGACCTCCGGCCCGCAGGGTGCCGGCCAATGCGCCGATTGCATCCGGGTCCATGCCGGCGCGCAGGTCGTAAAACACAAGGTCGAACTCCTCGCCGAGCCGGCGCGATGCATCGGTCGGGTCGATGACGTCGCGATCGGCAGCCGCGGCCGCACCGACCCACAGCTGGCCGGTGCCGTCCAGCACCGCTGCGATCTCGTCGAACCGAACCTGGCATTCAGCCACGTCGCCGGCGACATACACGAGCCGCCGCTCCCGCGCCGCAACCAGCGACTCGCGCCAGCCGGCGAGCCACCCCCAGGGCGTGGAACGCATCACGGTGTCGCGGGCAGCCATTCGAAGCGCAGCAACCAGACCCGGTCGTCGCCGCTGAAATCACGCTGATAGATCTGCGCAAGCACGCGCCGCGCCATCTCGGGGCTGCGGCAATCCGGCGACTCGCCGCGCAGATCATCTGTCGTCAGGGTGTCGATCCGGCATTCGTTCGCCATGACCAGCCGGGCATGTCCCAGCTCGCGGCGCGGCCCGTCCGGCCAGCCGAGCGTGATGCGAACGTGATCGCCCACGACCAGGCCGTGAACATTGGCGGCGCGCAGCGTCGTCGTCTTGCTGCCGTCGAGCAGGTATGGTTCGTAGGGCGGCGAAAAATTCAGCGCATGCATGCGCCAAGCTTACCGGTCACACGCCCGACGGGAGAAAGTAGACTGTCGTCCATGCAGACACCCGACACGGTGGAAGCCGCCTTCTACGCGGCGTTTCGAGCGCTGGACCTCGACGCCATGCGCGCGGTCTGGTCGACGGCCGACGACGCCTGGTGCGTGCATCCCGGCGGCGGCCTGATCCTCGGCACCAATGCGATCGTGCAGAGCTGGGCGGAAATCTTCGCGGGCGCGCAGCCGCCGCGCATCGAAACACGCCATGGCGGACGCATCGACGCGGACGGACTGTCGATCCGGCTGGTGACTGAATCGATCGTCAGCGGCGGTTCACGCATGGCGGACGTGCTGGCGACGAACATCTATCGCCGCGAGTCCGCTGGCTGGCGCCTGCTTGCGCATCACGCGTCACTGCCGTTGATGGGCCCCGGCGTGCAGATGCAGTCGAAACGACAGGTGCATTAGCAGGCTGTTGAAAGGAGAACAGCAGCAAGCTGCTAGGGCGAAAGCTCCCCACGCTGGACGAAGTCGTCGGCATTACCAAAGCGGCCGTCGTATCCGGCCGAGCGCAGCTCGAAGCCGCCGACCTCGACGCGCAGCCGGATGCGGGTCCCCCAGGGGTCGGACGCCTCGAGGTCCGAGGCGCTGTTACCGGACAGGAGCTCGGTGACATCTCGCGGTGGCCGCCCATTGAGCGCCGCCCAGCCGGGAATCAGGGCGCCCAGGGCCTCCAGCTGGGTCGCCACGGCCAGGGCCTTGGGTGGGCTGTTCGCCCGGCCGCTGAAACCGGCACCGTTGCCGGCGTCGCCGCGCCCCCGATCCAGCGTCAGAAACCAGCCGGCCAGCCCGATCGCCACCAGCAGCAGCGTCACAACGATTGCGAACCACGGGACACGTCCGGAAGCGCTGCTTGCCTCGGCCGGCGCGACCGGCGTATAGCCCGGATCGGCGTCGTCGTCCGGCGGCGCCGGCACCTCGACGATCGTGTCGACGGCCGCGGGGGGGCTGGCGCGCTGGGCAACCGGTGGCGGCGCCTCCGGCGCGAGCTCCGCGCGGAACTTGGCGAACACCAGGCCGCAGGCCTCGCAGCGATCGCCTCCTTGTTGATCGTGGCCGCACTTCGGGCAGGTCCGCAGCGGTCCGGCCTGTGTACCGGAACCGATCGGCTCGATCGCAAGCCCACCCTCGGGCACCTGAATGACCGGGCGTGCAGGCGCTTCGGCCCCGGCGGCAACGATCTGACAGTCCACGCCGATCTGTCGCAGTCGTTTGGCCGCATGCTCGGCCTTCTCGCGCGTGTAGAGGCGCTGCATGCGCCGTGGCTTGCCGCCGAGCAGTCGGCCGGCACGCTCGGGATCGAGGCGAATCTTGCGCGCCAGCAGGATGCGCACCTGCGCCGGATCGTGGCCGTGCAGCACACGGCCGCTGAGCTCGATCTGGTAGTCGCCGTCCTGATCGTTGTCGACCGCATCAGTCATCGTGGCGTGTGGACCCCTTTGCGCCCTGCAGATCGTTGAAAAAGGTCCGTCCCTGATCCTTTCAACCTCGCGGCCGAAAAGCGCGGTTTTCGGCTGCTCACGAAAATCAACCACATGATCGGTTGATGGTCGGGCGAGACGGTCCCGTCTCACGTGAGTTGAATCCTTGCAGAAGCCGGGGGCGGTTACAAGCAACGGTCGACCGCACCGGCACCGTCAGCAGAACCCGAACGCCTGAAACCTGGCAGGTTGTCGAAAACAGGATTTCAACCGCCTGTCAGGGCGAATCGATTTTGCGCAAAGCGTGTATGCTTTGCCGCGCCAAGCGCGGTGTCCGTCGCGCGCGATCGTGGTCATGCCCGAGCCAATCCTTCCCGAGCAACGCAACACCGTCACACGGCTGATGGCCTGGGTGCTGGCGGCGCTGCTGCCCGGCACGCTGGCGATGCAGCTGATCTTCGGCGTCGGAGTGTGGCTGAACATCGGGCTGGCCGTGGTGTCGGCCGTCGTCGTGGAGGCCACCGCTTTGATCCTGCGCGGCCGGCCGCTGGGCCGTGCGCTCGGCGATCTCAGTGCGGTCGTCACCGGCTGGCTGATCGCGCTGTGCCTGCCCCCGCTGGCGCCCTGGTGGCTGCCGGTCACGGCGGCAGCACTCGCCGTGGCATTCGGCAAGCACCTGTACGGCGGACTCGGCCGCAACCCGTTCAACCCGGCAATGGTCGGCTACTGCGCCGTGCTGATTGCATTTCCGGCCGAGATCGCCGCCTGGCCGGCGGCCAGTTCAACGCCGGCGGATTTCGCAACCAGCTTGCAGGCGGTGTTCGGCACGGCGCACCTCGATGCGGTCAGCGGCGCGACGCCGCTCGATCATCTGCGCACCGGGCTGACCCGCGGGCTGGAGATGCCCGCGCTCGCGGCAGGTCCGATGTGGGGTCACCTCGGCGCGGTCGGCTGGGAGTGGATCAGCTGCGGCTTTCTACTCGGCGGCCTGGTGCTGGCCCTGCGCGGGATCATCGGCTGGCGGATCTCGCTGACGGTGCTGGCAGGACTGCTGATCCCGGCCACCATCGCCTGGCTTGTTGCGCCCGCGCACTATGCGACACCGTGGATCCATGCGCTGAGCGGCGCAACGCTGCTCGGTGCGTTCTTCATCGCGACCGATCCGGTCACCGCCGCAACCACCAAGCGCGGGCAGCTCATGTATGGCGCCGGGATCGGACTGATCACCTGGATCATCCGTGCCTACGGCGGCTACCCCGACGGCTTCGCATTCGCCGTGCTGCTGATGAACACGGCCGCACCGCTGATCGACCGCTATGCGGGAGCCCGGGAGCGCCGTGGCTGACGCCGGGCCGATCCGCGCGGGACTGCGTGCCGGCGGCTGGCTCGCGCTGATCGCGGCCATCACGGCCGCGGTGGTCGTCACGACCCATGACCGCGCAAGCCCGCAGATCGAACTCAATCGCCAGCAGCGGCTGATCGAACGACTCGCGGAACTGCTGCCGGCCGAGTCCATCGGGGCCGATCCGCTCGCGCAGGCGCTGGAGATCGACCGCCCCAGCGGCACCCACACCCGCATTCTGCGGGCCTACCGCGGCAGCCGTGACGGCGCGGTCGACGGCGTGGTGTTCGAAGTCGAGAGCGCGAACGGCTACAGCGGCACCATCCGGCTGCTGGTCGGCGTCGACCCGGATGGCGCCGCGCTTGGCGCGCGCGTCGTCGAGCACCGCGAGACGCCGGGACTGGGCGATGCCATCGAAACCCGCCGCGGCGACTGGATCCACCAGTTCGACGGCAGCAGTCTTGCGCAGCCCACGGCTGAACATTGGCAGGTCAAACGCGACGGCGGCGAGTTCGACGCGATCACCAGCGCAACCATCACCTCGCGTGCCGTGGTCGGGGCCGTGCATGACGCGTTGCTATACTTTCGCGACCATCGCAACCAGTTGCTCGCGGCACCCGAAGCGCGCCCGTGAAGACGCCCACACTGCACGAGGTCGCATTCAACGGCCTGTGGAAGAACAACCAGGCGCTGGTCGCGCTGCTGGGCCTGTGCCCGCTGCTCGCGGTCACCAACACCGCAATCAACGGTCTCGGGCTCGGGCTTGCGACACTGCTGGTGCTGCTCGCCTCCAACGTCACGATCTCGGCCGTGCGTCACTGGCTGCACAGCGAGATTCGCCTGCCTGCCTTCGTACTCATCATCGCCGGTTTCGTCACCAGCACCGACATCGCGCTGGCGGCCTGGCTGCCCGGCCTGCATGAAGCGCTCGGCATCTTCGTGCCGCTCATCGTCACCAATTGCACCATCCTCGCCCGCGCCGAGGCGTTCGCCAGCCGTCAGCCCGTGCTGCACTCGGCCGTGGATGCGTTGGCGATCGGCGGCGGCTTTCTGCTGGTCCTGTTCGTGCTCGGCGCGCTGCGGGAAGTGATCGGCACCGGCAGCGTGTTGGCCGGCGCGGACCTGCTGTTCGGGGCCGGCGCGGCGGACTGGTCCGTGCGCCTGACCGATCGCGGCTTCCTGCTTGCGATCCTGCCGCCCGGCGCGTTCGTCGGACTCGGCCTGCTGATCGCCGCAAAAAATCTGCTGGATGCCCGCAGGCAACGTCGACACAGCGTCCACGTTCCACTGCCGCAGCGCGCTTGAACCCGGTCAGTCGACGGGCGTTTTTCGAACGCCTGCGCGAAGCGAATCCGCACCCGACGACCGAACTCGTCTATTCCACGCCGTTCGAGCTCTTGGTCGCCGTCATGCTCTCGGCGCAGGCGACCGATGTCAGCGTCAACAAGGCGACCCGGGGCCTGTTCCAACTCGCCAACACACCGTCCGCGATGCTCCGGCTTGGCGAGGAGCGAGTGCGCGAGGCGATCCGCACGATCGGCCTGTTCAACACTAAAGCGCGCAACATCATCCGTGCCTGCGCAATCATCGAATCCGAGCACGGCGGCGAGATCCCGCGCCAGCGGCATGCGCTGGAAGCCCTGCCCGGCGTCGGCCGCAAGACCGCCAACGTCGTGCTCAATACCGCGTTTGGCGAACCGACCATCGCGGTCGACACCCACATTTTTCGTGTGGCGAATCGCACCGGCCTCGCACCGGGCAAGACACCGCTGGCGGTCGAGCAGCGGCTGCTGAAAGTCGTGCCAATGGAATTTCGCCAGGACGCGCATCACTGGCTGATCCTGCACGGACGCTATGTCTGCACGGCACGCAAACCGCGCTGCGAGGACTGTGTCGTAGGCGAATTCTGTGATTTTGTCCGCACAAAGGCGCGAAACAAGGCCGTGCAGACGCGCCCAGCACCGGCCTGAAGCCAGGTTCGGCACCGGGGCATGATGGAATTCCCGTGGAGTTCACGAATCGTCACAGAACGCTGCAACGTTTTCCGGTGACCGCCGGTCTATTCTCCCGTTAGCGCCTGGTGCGCTATCGTAGCGCCGGGTCGCTGGAGGGCATTCAGCTCAGCGCCACCCCCCGCATAACAAGCGATTCTGTTCGTATCCCTATCCCGATGGAGTTTCATCATGGCTCACAAGAAAGTTCTCAACCCGCTTGCCGCCGCCATTGGTTCGGCGGTCGTCGCCGGTCTGTGTAGCACCGCGATCGCGAATGCAGCCGAAAACCCATTCGGCCTGAGCGCGCTCGACGGCGGCTATATGCAGGTCGCCGAAGGCAAGTGCGGCCAGGGCAAGTGCGGCGGCGCCAAGCCGGCCGAAAGCAAATGCGGCGCAGGCAAGTGCGGTGGTGCGAAGCCGGCCGAGGGCAAGTGCGGTGAGGGCAAGTGCGGCGGCGCCAAGAAGACCGAAGGCAAATGCGGTGAAGGCAAGTGCGGTGGTGCCAAACCGGCCGAAGGCAAGTGCGGTGAAGGCAAGTGCGGCGGCGCCAAGAAGACCGAAGGCAAATGCGGTGAAGGCAAGTGCGGTGGCGCCAAGCCGGCCGAAGGCAAATGCGGTCAGGGCAAGTGCGGCGGCCAGAAGTAATCCGCCTGCACACCATGAACCGTTCTGACTACCCCGTTCATGGTGCCGGTCTCGGCCTGCGGCGCGAATTCATGACGCCGCTGGCCGAGACCTTTCCCGCGCAGATCGGCTTTCTCGAAGTCGCGCCGGAGAACTGGATCGGCATCGGCGGCGCGCTGGGCCGGGCGTTCCGGCGCATGACCGAGCGGCATCCGTTCGTCTGCCACGGGCTGTCGCTGTCGATCGGCGGGCCCGCGCCGCTCGACGAAGGCTTCGTTCGGCAGGTCGGCGCGTTTCTCGACCAGCACGGCATCCGCTACTACAGCGAACATCTGAGCTATTGCAGCGACGACGGGCATCTGTACGACCTGCTGCCGATTCCGTTCACTGAAGAGGCTGTACAACACGTCGCCGGACGCATCCGGCGGGTACAGGACATCCTCGGCCGGCGCATCGCGATGGAAAACGTGTCGTACTACGCAGCGCCCGGGCGCGAACTGTCCGAAATCGAATTCGTCAACGCAGTGCTTGCGGAGGCCGACTGCGACCTGCTGCTCGACGTCAACAACATTTACGTCAACAGCATCAATCACGGCTACGACGCCGAGGCGTTCCTGAACGCCCTGCCCGGCGAGCGCATCGCCTACGCGCATATCGCCGGCCACTTCGAGGAGGCCGAGGATCTGCGTGTGGACACGCACGGCGACGATGTCGTGGAGCCGGTCTGGAAGCTGTTGGACAAGGCCTACGCGCGCTTCGGCGCGTTTCCGACGCTGCTCGAACGCGACTTCAACATTCCGCCGCTGGCCGAACTGCTGGGCGAGGTCGACCGCATCCGGTCGGCACAGTCGCGCGCGAACGTGGCGCTTGAACAGCGACAGGCCCGTGGCTGACGCAGACGCCGTCGGATTCATTGCGACGCAATATGCGTTCACCGCGCATATTCGCGAACCGTCGGTTCACGAACGTCCGGAAGAAGTCGAAGAACGCCGCATGGCGATCTATCGGGATCTGCTCTACAACAACGTGCAGAGTTTCCTGGCGTCGGGATTTCCGGTACTGCGGGCGATCTCGTCCGATGCATACTGGCACGGACTGGCGCGGGATTTCTTCGCACACCACCGTTCCCATACACCGTACTTTTCGGAGATCGGCCGGGAGTTCATCGAGTTCGTTCAGAACGAACGCGACTCGCCGGAGGATCCAGGCTTTCTCCTCGAACTGCTGCACTACGAGCGCGTGGAACTCGAATTGATGATCGACACGCGCGATCCGCGTGCGCTCAGCGCGGACCCGAACGGCGATCTGCTCGAAGGCGTTCCCATGGCATCCCCGCTGGCGGTCGCGTTGCGCTATCAATACCCGGTGCACCGGATTGGCGTCGACCATCAGCCGGATGAACCGCCGGCCGAACCGACCGACCTGATCGTATATCGCGACCGCGCGGACGAAGTCGGATTCCTCGAAGCGAATCCCGTCACACTGAGACTTCTCGTGCTGTTGCAGGAAAATTCACACAGCACCGGCAAGGAACTGCTTGATGGTCTTGCCGCGGAACTACAACATCCGCGGCCGGAACTCGTGATCGCGCACGGCCGGGACATCCTCCAGCGTTTTCGCCATCTGGATATTCTGCTCGGCACACGCGCGTAGTCACGTCCGTCCGACGGCTGCATTCAGCCGGGCCGGCTGCAAGCATCCACATCGCCTGCCGGTCCTAACAGGTTGTTGAAGAAGGCCCATCCATGGCATTTTCAACGTCGCAACCGAAAAGCGTGGTTTTCGGTTGCTCGCGTTATCAGGCTGTCGAAATGAGAATTTCAACAGCCTGCCAAGCTAGCAAAGCCGCAGCGCACATTCGACAATAGGAGCCCGTTCCCGATGATTCGCTTGCTGAACCGATTACAAGACCTGCTCGACGCAACCCGCGCGATCGATTTTCTCGGGCCACTGGCACTGCGCGCCTATCTGGCGCCGATCTTCATCCTGGCCGGCGGCAACAAACTCGCAAACGCGGAGCATCTGGTTCCGTACTTCGAAAGCCTGGGCATACCGGCGCCACAACTCATGGTCTACGTCGCCGGTCTGACGGAACTCGTCGGCGGCTGGGCGCTGGTTGCGGGTTTTGCGGTGCGCTGGTTTGCGATACCGCTGATGATCACGATGGCGGTCGCGGCGATCACCGCACACCTCGAAAACGGCTGGCACGTGCTGCCGGAGACCGAACTCACCGTGCCCTGGGAGTGGCGCACGGACCTGATCGAGCAGGCAAACCTCCGCAAGGACGCCGCGCGTTCGCTGCTACAGGAACGAGGCAACTATGGCTGGTTGACCGCGACCGGTCCGTTCACCGTGTTGAAGAACGGTATCGAGTTCGCGGCGACCTACTTCGTCATGCTGCTGGCGCTGTTCTTCACTGGCGCGGGACGCTTTTTCAGCCTCGACTACTGGATCAGGCGCGCTTTTCGCCGGACCACGACCTGAATCGCACATCGGCTGCCCGCGATTGCGTCGGCGCAGCCGACCCGCGCCGCCCGCAGGCGTGATTCAGCCGCCAAACCAGCGGCGGAACAGCCCGCCGCGAGCGGCCCTGGCCCGGGATCGCTCCTGCGCATCCGGCGTCAGCCCGGGCGGCGCTGGCAGCGTGTCCGGCGCGGCGTTCCTGAGCACCGCCAATGGCCGGTCCACGACCATGCGCCTGGCTTCCTCCGCACCGACGAACGCACTTGCGGCGTGTTCGCCCTCGGCGAGCAGCGGCGGGCGCGAGCGCGTGTTGTGTGCATCGGTCGCCAGCACGTGCACCAGGCCTTCGTCGAGCATGCGTTCGGCCCAGTAACGCGGCCGGCGCCCGAAACGCCCGGTCACGGCACCGGCGGTGACCTGCATCCACACGCCGTCGTGCGCCAGGGCCACGAATTTTTCGTAGTGGTCCTCGATCCAGCTCAAGCGTTCGGGGTGCGTGATCAACGGCACGTATCCGGCGGCGCGAACGTTCGACACCGCCATTTCAAAGCGCGGCGGTGCGACGTGGTGCGGCGGCTCGAGCAGCAGGTAGCGCGTAGCGTTCAGCGACGGGATTCGGCCAGTCCGTAGTCCGTCGACAACCTCGGGCACCAGATGCGTGTCCGCGCCGACGGTGAGTTTGAGCGGGTTTCCCGCCGCCCTGAGCGCATCGTGCAACGCGGCGATTGCATTGCGAATCCCTTCAGCATTGTTGTCATACAGCCCGGGGTAGATGTGCGGGGTGCAGGCAACAATCTCGATTCCGTCGTCAGTGGCAATGCGCGCCATCGCAAGCGCGGTTTCCAGATCGCGTGCCCCGTCGTCGATGCCCGGCAGCAGATGGCAGTGCAGATCAATCATCGCTGAACGGATTCGGCGCGTCGATCACGGTGATCGGCGGCGGCATCTCCCCGACTTCGGAACTGTGCGGCGTTTCGGCGGATGCCCGGCGCCCGCTGCCCGATCGCTGTCGTGCGAGCGGTGCAAAGAACACGCCGGCCAGAAAGCCGAAATACAGGGCATTGGCCGGAATCCGGAGGTTGAAGTCGACGAGTTCGTGCAACATCAGGAGCAGCAGCCCGATCCCGGCACCGACCTGCATGGCATGCAGCCTGCCCCACTTGGGTTCGCGAAAGAACCTTCGCCAGCTGAGCAGGTACAGGAACAGACCCAGAACGATCAGGATCACAGCCGCAAGCCCGGTCTCGAACACCCATTCCAGATAGCCATTGTGTGCGTGACTCACAAACTGCGCCAGGTTTGTCGGCTGAAACTGCAGAAACACCTCGCCGAAACTCCCCGGGCCGCTGCCGAGCGGAAACATCGCCAGGATTCCGTCCAGCGCGCCCGAGTACATCGTCCAGCGAGTCTCGGCCACATCGTCGCCGACCGCGAAGCGCTGCAACACCGGAACCAGCCCGATCACCGCGGCGAGTGAAACTGCAATCAGGCTGATCGCGCCGAACCACCCGGCAGCTCCGCCGCCGCCAATGCGGCGGGAAAAAACCACGCTGCTTACCAGAACGCCGATCATCCCCAGCGCCACACCGGCACGCGATCTGGAAAACACCAGTGCCAGCAACACAACAATGGTCAGAAGCAAAAGGCCGAGCGCCTGATTGTTCGTGATGATCCGAACCACGCCACGACGACGGTAGTCATGCCCACTACCAAATGCGACCAGGCTCATGCCGAGCAGAATGGGCAGACCCATTTCCAGCAGCCCGGCGAAATGGTTGCGGTTGACGTAGGTGCCGCTGCTGACGTGAAAGCCGGCTCCGAACACCAGCGCCGAGCCCAAGCCGAGGCGTGCCTGCAACAACCCAAGCAGCCCCTGCAGGCAGACCATCGCCACGAACACCCAGACTGCTTGCCTGCGCTCGCGCTCCCCCAGCGCAAACACGGCCAACATCGCGGCGATCGGGGGCAGCACTGCCAGTCCGGCGGCGAGCGAATGCGCTGGAACAAGCGCAATCGCGCGTGCCGACTCCACGCCAGCAGCGCTGAGGCCGTCGGCATAAAGCTCGCGCCCCGGCAGGGCCGCCCACCATTCAAACGGTATCTCGACCAGGTACAGAAACGGCAGGCCGACCATCGCCGCGGCGAGCACAAGCAGCGATCGCGGGACACCATGCAAACGCCCAGGCGTCCACAGCACCAGAACCAGCGTCAGCAGCGCAAGCAGTTCCAGCGCCAGCAGCGGTAACGGCCGGTTTCCACCCTTGATCAGCGGTGCAAACACCAGCATTGCCAGCAGCAAAACGAAAAAAAGCCCGCGCGTACTGCGCCGGCGGTGTGCGTATTGAGACCCCGTTTTCATCGTTTTGCCTTGCGGGCGGTCGCTTGCTTGCTTTCAAGCACAGTGCGGGTGCCTGCGTCTGGCGCGATGTTCATGTCATCGAACCATGCCTCACCACGCACCGCGGCCTGCGTGACATCGTCACCGACCGCGCGCATGACAATCTTCTGTGCCGCACAATCGTGCGGGGGCACCGTGATCTCGAACTGGAACCATTTCCAGTCATGTGTGCCGAGGAATCGCTCGCTGCTGCCAAGCAGCCGGTCGGACCCCAGCGCGCAGCGCAACTCCCAGGCCAATCCACGAAATGCTTCCAGGGAGTCCAGCCGTACGCGTCCCGAGATGCGATAGTGACCGGCCGGCAGCAACAGGCGCTGCCAGACGCCCTCAAACCAGTTCCGATGACCCCGAAACACGACGTGCAAGGCCGTCGAATCGCTGCCGACGGTACGCGCGAACTCGCTGACGGCCGCGCGAGATTCTTCGAGTTGCCAACCGAATCCCGGCAGCGGGCGCAGATCGAATCCGCCATCGAACAGCAGCGCGAGCTGCGCCTCGGCTGCCGGCTCCAGTCCGGCGAGCCACAAAAGGTAGGCATCGCCCCAGCGCTGCTCGGCGATCAACCGATCGACCATCGCCGCACGAATCCCGGAATCGGGTTGTCCGGACAGATCGAAGATTGCACGTGCATCGTCCACACTGCGGGCCTTGCTCATTGCCTCGCGGGCGAATTCCGTCCACCAGCCCGGCCGACCCTGTTCGTCAACCATTGCGGCAAGCACCGCCCGGCCACCGGCATCGTTGGCAAGCCGGATGAGTACCGGAAACAGCTCGGTTTTCAGACTCGGGCGGCGCTCCAGCGCGGCACTCCATTCGTTGACAGCGGCGACCACCTCGCCTTTGCCAAGCCAATAGTCCGCCGCATCGAGACGCCCGACCCAGTTCGCGGCACCGATTCGACTCGCCAGGCGCACGACCCGGTCGGCCTGCTGTGCGTCGGAAAAGACACCGGGCTGGCGTGCAAGCACCAGCAGGGCATTGCTTTGCGCGGGATCCGATCTGAGCGCCTGCCGCAGGCCATCAACCAGGTTCGCTCCGGTACCGGTATCGTCACCGCTGGTTGCGGAAACGGCGAGCGCGGCGATGCGCGCACCAGCATCGTGTGGATTCCAGCGCAGGGCTTCGCCCGCGCGTGCGGGCTCCGACTCGATCGTCTGCGCCAGGTGATCGCCGATGCCCAGGTGCACCGCGAACCAGGCACCGACGCCGGCCAGCCCCAGCAGTAGCACACGTCGAATCCAGACCAGCGGTGCGATAGAGGCGTGCTCAGCCACCGTGTTCATGATCCAGCTGTGCAATGAGCAGCCGCCCGTCGCGATCCTCGAACCGCACCCGCAGAAAACCGACGACCCGCCGCGGCTGACCCGAATCGCGCGTGCGTAACTGGACATCCAGCCAGCCACTGGCGTGCACCGCATCGTTTGCGCGCCGCCAGTTCATGCGATGCAGTTGCAGATGACGGTCGATCGTCGACACAAACACGCTCGCGTAGTCTTCGCGGATGGCCGCCAGACCATTGCGGCCATTGCTCTGTGCATCATGCGCAAACAGCGCCATGAAACGCTCCAGGTCACCGGCCTCATAGGCGGAAATGAACGTGGAAAAGATGCCGCCCAGCGCATTGCCGATGTCCTGCACCGGTTGGGCTCGGCCGGTGTTTCGGGGCGGCGCCGGCCGACTGGTCTGCATGCGCGGCGGCTCGTCATCCTTCGCGAGCGCCGCGTGCATTTCGGCGGGCGCCGAGGGTATCGGGTCGGCTGCGACCTGCGGTGGCACCGTGGGCTGCACGACCGGTGAAGCGTCTGCATCCGCAGACGCAACATCGACCTGCGCTCCGTGCATGGGCTCGGGCGCGCCGGGAATCTGTGCCATCCCGTCGGATGACTCCTGAGCGACGACCGCGGGCATGGGCTCGTCCGCGGGTGCCGGGCTCCGGTCTGCCGGCCGGGCGGCAACCGGTGCCGGGTGCGCCCGCGGCGGTTGCGTGAGGCCGGGTTCGGACTCGATTCGGGATGCCGCAGCCACAGTCTCCCGATCCGGCGTTCTCTCGATCACTGCCGCAGGCCCCGCGGCACGGGGCACGCGCGGCGAACGGCCGACGTCGCCGGCCAGCTTCGCGTCCGGCTTCCGCTCAGGCGCCGGGTTTGGCGGCACCGCAGCAGCCGCCGGCTCCGGAGTCGCGGCCGCAGCCGCAGGCGCCGTTTCGCCCGGCGCCCCACCCACGCTGTCGGCGGCGATCAGTTGCCGTCCGCTTGCACGCCACTGCTCGCGCAGACCGTCAGCAAGCGCACCGCTCTCCGCCGGGGCCAGGGAACGGCTGACCAACGCACTGGCCGCTTGCAGCGCAGCGGGCGCCTCGACGGCATTCGCCGCGAGCCGGATGGTCTCGTGTTCGCGTCCGCCCGCGAGCCAGACGACGACGCCGATGGCGAAAACCATCATCGCCAGCACCGGAACCAGGCGCGGAAACCGCGCGAGCAGGCCGGTACTCGCGATACGGTCCAACAGTTCCTCACGTTCGGGAATTCGCGCACGCGGCTCCGGCCGCACACGTTGCATCTCGGGCCGGCCGGGTCGCACACCAGCGGTAGGTGATGTGCGCGAATGAATCCGCCCGCTGTCATAGGCACGACGCTGCTGGGCGTTGCGCAGTACGCTGTAGGCCTCGTTCAGCCGCGCGGCGTACACGGCGTCCCAGTCTGCACCGTCGACATCGCGATCCGGATGAAAGAGCCGGATCAATTGCCGATAACGTGCCTGGATCTCCTCATGGCTGGCGGAGTCCGCGAGCCCCAGCGTGCGATAGTGATCGGTCGCGGCGGCGAAGAACACCTGTTTGACAAAAAAACGCGCAGCCTCGGTCAGTTCTTCAACGCTGACGCCAAGTCGCACGGCCTCACCGCGCACGAAATCGACATCCCGCACCCGTTCGTTGGCCACCCGAACGATGGCATCCAGATCGTCCGGCAGAGGCGAGGTGGGATCGGACAACCCCGGAAAGCGCAGCGGCGCCCGGTAGAAGTCCAGCGCAAGGCGCAGACTGTCCGCCATCTGCGGCGGCTCAGCCCCGGGCCGAACCCGGCTGGCGTGTCAGACGCCTGGTGTCCCCGTACTGGTAGTGGTAATCGTATTCATACCCGTAACCATACGAAGAACTCTGTTGGGTCACCTTGGTCAACACCGCACCCAGTATGGTGCCGTGCTGCACTGCGCGCAGGCGTCGCAGCATCGCGCGCACCTGGACCTCGCGCGTTGAACCCGACTCTATGACCAGTGCCGTCGCATCCGCCATTCCAGAAAGCACCAGCGCGTCGGCCAGCCCCAGCACCGGCGGTCCATCGACGATCACGTAATCAACCTTCTCGCGCGCAAGCGTCAGCAAATCAAGCATGCGTCCGCCCGAAAGCAGTTCGACGGGGTTGGGAGGAATCGGGCCGGACGGGATCACGAACAGTCCCGGCACCGAGGTCGCACGCGAAATCTCAGCCGGCTTGGCATCACCGGTCAGATAGTTCGTGAGGCCGGAGTGGTTCTCCACCGACAGCTCGCGATGAACCGAAGGATTGCGCAGATCCGCATCAATCAGCAGCACCTTGCTGCCCGATTGCGTGAACGTGATCGCACAGCTGATCGCGGAAACGGATTTGCCCTCACCCGGACGCGCACTGGTAAACACCAGCGTCTTGGGCGCTCCGGAGCTGGTCGAGAACAGCAGCGCCGTGCGCAGCGAGCGATACGCCTCCGCAAAGCCCGAAGTGGGGTCCACATGCGTCGTCAGCGACAGCCGTGCCTGCGGCGCATCGCGGCCGGGCCGGTACTGCGGAATCACGCCAAGCACCGCCAGCCCGAACCGGCGTTCGACATCCTCAACGGAGGTGACGCTGTCGTCGAGTCGTTCCAGCAGCAGCGCAAGTGCAATGCCCAGCACCAACCCGACGAATACGGCCAGCAGGGCATTGCGCATGATGTTCGGCTCGTGCGGAAACCGTGGCAACTGCGCTTTGTCGACGATCGACACATTGTTGGTGTCGGAACCGGCAATGACACCGAGTTCCTTGACGCGCTGCAGGATGCCGTCATAGAGCTGACGGTTCGTATCGACGGCACGCTTGAGCGTGTTGTATTCGACGCTTCGATCCTGCAATTCGAGCATGTCCTTCTTGAGCGTGCCCAGCTTCGCACGCAATGCATTCTCCTTCTGCTGCGCGGCCTGATAGCGGCGATAGACCGCGGCGCGAACATTGGCGATTTCCGCCTGGATCTGCTCGTCCGTCTCCTTGATCTGGCCCTCGATCTGCTGCATGCGCGGATAGCTTGGCTTGTAGATCTTGGACTTGTCCTGATAGTCGGCCATGAGCTTGGCCTTGGCCTCCTTGAGCTGCTGGATGACCGGATTGTCGATGAACGCTGCGGCACCGGCATTGGTTCCGGCCAGGGAGTCATATTCGCTCTGCGCCTCGATGCGAGCGTTCTCGGCCTGCACCAGCGCGGCATTGACGTCCTTCAGACTCAGCGCGTTGATGGACTGCTTGTCATCCACGTTGACGATCTCGCGCACCCGCGCGAAGTCCACCAGTTCGCGTTCCGAGTCCTCCAGCTTTGCGCGAATCGTCTGCAGTTGCCCCTCGAGGAAGGTCTTTGCGCGCGCCGACGCATCGAAGCGGCGTTCGAGATTCATGTCGATGAAAGTCTGCGCCAGCGAATTTGCAACCGCCTGCGCGATCTGCGGATTGGGGCTGTCGTAGTGCATCGAAACCAGCCGCGAGTCGCGTTTCGGCGCCACGGTGAGGGAACGCTGAACGGTGGCGACTGCGCGCTCGCGCGCGGAGCGTTCGGCGCTGGTTTCCGGATCAGGCTCTGCGCTGGAAAACCCTCCGAACAGCTTTGCCAGCCAGGCGCTGAGGCCGGCGGACTTCGCGTTGGAGTTCGAATCGGAACTCAAGCCCATCTGGTCCACAACGCGCTCGGCCAGCGAACGGCTGGCCATCAGGTCGTATTGGGTCTGGTAGAAGTCCCGCGACCACCAGTCCATATCGGTCGGCGTCACATCCTGATAGTTCATCACACGGGCGGCCTGACGGTCGATCTGCAGAGTGGTGGTTGCGCGAAAGATCGGCGTCGCCAGGAACGAACCGACCAGGGTCGACACGACGACGAGCAGCAGCACCAAAACGATGGACCATTTGCGTCGCCGCAGGATCGCAAACAGTTGCCCGATGCTCAGCGCCGCCTCGCCTTCGTCGGCCGGCGCCGGCGCCGCATAGCCGCCATAGGGCGCCAGCGCCCGCGCGGGATCGGCGGCGATCAGCGCCTGCCCGACGCGTGGCGGCTGGGGTGGAACTTCCGGAAATTCGCGTGCGGATTCAGCCATGCTTGAGGATTCCGTGATCGCCTGATGCCAAACGCGTTCAGAACGGGCGGATAAACCCGCGCAGTGCGTCGGTAATGCCCTTGAAGAACGCCCGTCCGCTCGCCTTACCCACGAACACCCGGTCATCGCCGACCACGACCGGATCGCGCACCCTGCCGTCGCGAATCTCGTCGAGGCTCAGTCGATAGGCGACGGTTTGTCCGGCCTGGTCGCGAAACAGCACAACGTCGTCGGTATCGGCAAGTTCGTCGATGCCCTCACCGAGCGCTATCGCCTGCATCAGGGTCGTGCGCCCCTTGATTGGATAGATGCCGGGCTTTTTGACCCAGCCTTCCAGCGTGACACGCTGACTGGTGAATTCCTCGATGAATACGCTGACGTGCGGATCCTGCAGGAAGTCCTTCCCGTACAGCGCCTGCAGCTGCTCTTCAAGTTCCCGCGCGGTGAGCCCGGCGGCCTGAACGGCACCGATCAGCGGCATCGAAAGCTGTCCGCGGGTGTTCACCCGCACCTTGCGCGAGAGTTCCTCGGCCTGAAACACCGTGATCTCAAGGAGGTCATGCACTCCGATCCGGTAATCATCGGCCTTGGCGACCGGATCGGGTGGCGGTCCGTCGATGATGACCGGCTCAGCTCCGGCGGGGGATGGCGCCGGCGCACCGTCGGCGGCGGGTGCAGGGGCGGCTTGTGACGACGAAGTCCGGAAGGCCGGATCGTCCCAAGGATTGTCGAACGCCCCGGCGCCGGGAATCATCCAGACGGCCAGCGCGATACTGCACGTGGCTAAAACCGCTTTCCTGAATCGAGGCACGATGCGTTAGGAGCGCGTCAGCGCCCGGGCTGCGCGGCTGGACCGCAACATAGCCGTCAGAGTATGCACGATGCGCCGAATCCGGGGCAATCTGGTGCGCTGTGACTCGGTTGTGTTGGAAGCACCCGTGAGCGGCCGCTACACTGCCGCACTCCAGCCCCAATTCGATCACCGCCCGCGCTACGTCTGTGGCTGCCAGCCCGCCAAGCCCACCCGAACTCGCCCCGGCCGAGACGCACACGCCGATGATGCACAGGTGTCATAGCATTGTTTAATAAGGATACATACAAGAAAACGATCTACAAGTTACACTATGGGTTACAGTTTTTCGAAGGTTACCTGCTTCGCAATTATTTGTTATAAATTACTGTTTTATATAGTTTAAATATGAGTACCTGTTGCCCATTATCCCTTGTCATATCTGTACTTGACTTATATTGCCGACATCCCCTAGTTTACCCAGGGTAACGCAGTTCATTGTCAAGCGAGTCGCTATCTCGATAAAGATTTTTGACCTCCCTGTCAAAAATCGACTCGCCAACGCGACGATTAATTCTTTTTGCCCCGACCGGCCTGCGTCCGCCACGACTACGTATGACATTGCTCATAAATTCGCTCGTCACACTCCGTCATGGCTACCACAATGCCTCTACGGCAACTACAGCCGCTGCTGCATCTTCTCCGTAACTCGCTCTCGCTCATAACTGCGAATATGCAGACGGCGTTGCCTATTGGGGACTAATCGCCCTCGCTTCCGCTCTCCATGGCGATCAGCGGGAGCTGCTGCGCGGCGGCAGCTGTGTTTCCCTGTACGGCCTTGAGACCGTGATCCGCCGCCAGAGCGGCCTTCCAGGCGTGCTGCAGGGTTTCCGCGAAAGCATTCGTCATCGGCGCAAACAGGAAACATGCCAACAAATAACAGTAACCGCTATTCTTCATCAACCCTGTTACTCTACTCAGAAGGTGTCGCTGAAACAGCCCGTCGGTGCAACCAGCCATGCAGGTGTTTTAAACCATTCTCAACCAGCGAATAGACAGCGGGCACTACGACCAAAGTCAACAGCGTGGAACTGACCATGCCGCCGATCACCGCCACTGCCAATGGACCATTGGTGTCGGCGCCGGCCCCGAAACCCAGTGCTGCCGGTAGCATAACGATGATAACCGTCAGCGAGGTCATGAGGACCGGGCGAAGACGTAGCGGACACGCCTCCAGTAGCGCCTCCCTGATTTCTTTGCCCTCTGCACGCAGCTGGTTGGTCAGGTCGATCAACAGGATGGAATTTTTTGCGACCAGCCCCATCAGCAACACCAGCCCCATCATCGAGAATATATTGAGACTCATGTCCGCCAGCCACAGCCCGGCTACACCACCGACGATGGCCAGCGGCTGGGCCACCATAATGACGAAGGGCTGGATGAATGAGTCGAACTGGCTGGCCAACACCATATAGACCAGTACGATGGCGGAGACGAAGGCAAACAGCATGTACTTGGCGGTCTTCTCGAATTCCTCCGCGCGGCCGATCATCTTGATCTCGTATCCGGATGGCAGCAGCTCCATAGCAACCTGTTTGACCAGTTCGGCTGCTTCGCCCTCGGAGATGGTGGGCGTGGCAAAGAAATTGCCCGAATACCTCAGGTCGAAGCGGGTCACCACGGCCGGGCCGATGTCCTCCTTGAGACTTGCCACCGTGTCCAGACGTACTAACTTGCCGTCGCGCCCGCGCAGGTAGATGCGATGCAGCTCATCCGGTGTCTTGAAGCTGCCCTCGATGGCTTTCAGACGCACGTCGTAACGTTCGCCATCGCCGGGCAAATCGTTGTACTTGGCCACATCCAGACCACCAGCCAACACGTTCACCGCCAGCGCGATTTCCTGCGCGGACAAACCGATGTCCTGGGCGCGGGTGCGATCAATCTGCAGGGTCAGTTGCGGCAGTTCCAGTTGCAGATCGAGATCCACGCTCCCCAATTCCGGCATGCTGTTGAGCCGTTGCTGCAGCTTGTGGCTCCATCCAGCGACGCTGGCGACATCGGGTCCCAGCAGTACGAACTGCAGGGGTTCGCCACGCTGCCCGCCCAAAGGTGGGATCGGGGAAGGAAAGGCCTTGATGCCGGGAATTTCCGCCAGGTCATCGCGCAACTGGTCGATAATCCGGTACATGTGCAGATTGCGTTGTTCGCGCGGTTGCAGACGGATGAAGATCTCACCGCGGCTGGATTGTCCGGTTTCACCGGTGCCGATGGTCGAGAACCAGCTGGCAATCCCTTCATGCTGGCGCAGTCGTTTTTCAACTTCAGCCAGACGGCCGTCGGTATACGCCAACGTGGAACCCAGGGGTGTCTTGAAGCTGATCAGAAAACGTCCTTCGTCTTCCTCCGGCAGAAAACCCTTGCCGAGTTCGCCCATAAAAAAACCGCTGGGATAGACTGCCACGATGGTTAACAGCACCACCAGCCAGCGAAAACGCAAGGCGCCGTGCAGCATCCGGCGGTAGGCCCGTTCCAGGGCACGAAAACCTTCTTCGAGGAATCGATAGAGCTGGCCATGCTTCTTCGCTACGTTGAGGTAACGGGAACAGAGCATCGGCGTCAGCGTAACTGAAACAAACAGGGAGACCAGCACCCCGAACGTTACCACCACCGCGAAGGAACGGAAGAAACTGCCGATGACGCCCTGCATGAAAATAACCGGCGCGAAGATGGATACCAGGGTCAAGCTGGCCGCTATGACCGCAAAAACCACCTGATTGGTGCCGTGCAGGGCGGCGGTTTTTGCATCGAGGCCACCTTCTTCGCGATGCCGGTAGATGTTCTCCAACACCACGATGGCATCGTCCACCACGATACCAATCAGCAGCAGCAAACCCAGCAGCGTCATGGTATCGAAGGTGTAACCAAAGAAGTACATCACCGCCACCGCGCCCAGCAATGACACCGGTATGGCCAGGGCGATGATGGCGGTGGCGCGCAAACTCTTGAGGAACAGCCAGACGACCAGGGCAGTCAGCAATGTGCCCAGTACCAGGTGCTCCTCCAATGCAAAAACCAATTCATTGATCAGATCGGCATCGTTGGAGGCAATAGCGATTTTCATACCTGGCGGCAACTGCGGAATGATCTCTTCATTCAGGCGCTGCTCTACCGCCTCGATAATAGCTACCGCGTTGGCGCCGGTCACCTTGACAATACCCAGACCCACGGCGGTCTCGTCATTGAAACGGGCCAGCCGCCGGTTGTCCTCCAGACCGTCTACCACCTGCGCAATATCGCTGATGCGAATCGGCGCACCCTCACGATAAGCGACGATCAAGTGTTCCAGATCCGCAGGCTGATGGAACTCCAGATCGAGCTTGATCAGGTATTCACTGGTATCACCCACCAGGAATCCACCCGGCATCTGGAAGTGCTCGCCCTGGAAGGCACGAATCAGATCCTGGGTAGTGACGCCAAAGGCGTTCATCCGATCCACATCGAGATTGACACGAATGGTGCGCTCGCGCTTGCCACCGAGACGTACCTCGCCTACACCGTCGATATTCTCCAGCCGTTTCTTGATCACCGTACGCGTGTATTGATTGAGCTGCTGAAGCGTGCGGTCGCCTTGCAGCGTGATCCACATGATAGGAATGGCGCCGAATTCGACCTTGGCTACCACTGGCGGATCGGCATCGTCGGGCAGATCCCGCAACGCCTGGTTGACCTTGGCCTGCACCTCGTTGAAAGCCACGTCGACGTCCTTGGTCAGATTGAAGGTAATACGCACTACCGAGGCGCCAGGCGATGAGTCGGACTGCACGTGCTCGATCCCCGGAACACTGTTGACCGCTGTCTCGATCAGGTTGGTGATACTGGCATCGATGATCTCAGGATTGGCACCGGGCAAGGTCGTGGTCACCGAGATCATCGGGAAATCGATATAGGGGTAACGGTCAACGCCGATACGATCGAAGCTGACCAGTCCGAACAGAACCAGCACGGCACTGAGCATCCACGCCAGCACATGTCGGTTGATGGAAATCTCTGGCAGTGTCATTCGTCTTTGACCTCAATCAGCGCGCCATCGGTCAGAAAACCCGCACCATCCGCGACGACTCGCTCACCAGCGGCAAGACCCTCAAGAATCTCAACCTGCCCGGCCTGCCGCAAGCCGGTGCTCACTACCCGCTGCACCGCCCTGCCGTCCTTGATAACGTAAACCACGGTGCCTGCGGGCCGACGCACGACGCTGACCTCGGATACCATGACCGCGTTCTCGTGCCGCGCTACCCTCACCGCACCAGTCACACTCGCACCGGGTTCCCAGGGCCCCGGATTCTCGACATTCACAATAATCTGGGCCGAACGGCTGCCAACGGTGATAGAGGGGCGTACCTCACTGATTGTGGTTTCGACGCTGACATCCGGGGCCGATGGACTGCTCAACCTGACTGGCAAGCCGGCGTGTAATTGTGACAACAGGGTTTCGGGATAGGGTAAGCGCGCCTTGAGCCAGTCAAGGTTGCCGATACGCATCAACGGCGAAGCAACTTTTACATAGTCTCCTACAGAAACCTGAGTATCATCGACACGCCCTTTAATCGGACTCAGGACCCTGGTTTTCCTGATGTCGCGCTCAGCCTGTTGCAGACGCACCCTGGCCCCGGTAAGTTCGGCCTGCAAGGCACCGAACTGTGCTTCCGCATCATCCAGCGCGGACTGATTTGCCGACTTTTTCTGAACCAGTGCACGATAGCGCTGCACACCCAGACGTTGTGCACGGATCAGGGCCTGCAGACGCTCGATGTCAGCCTCGGCCATGTCCTTCGCGAGTTGAAAAGCTTCCGGGTCGATCTCGGCCAGCACCTGCCCTTGCACAATCCGATCTCCCACATCGACATTGACCGCCGTCAGTCGACCGGCCACCTCAGCGGCAATGAGTGGCGCAACCTTGGCTTCCAACTGGCCGACGGAGGGTTCCCATACCTCAACATCGCGAGACTCGGCTACCGTCACAGTGACCGGCACCATGCGGACAATCGGTTCCTGTTTGTCCTCTGGCTGTTCCGTTTTTCCTGACGTTGAAGTCATCAACAGGGTGCAGAGTAACAGTCCGGTGAGTGTTGCTTTATTCATTGCGAATCCTCGGCGGTTCAATCTCATTATTGGTTTTTCTGTCCCTTCACATCGGATAACGCACCCCGCAACAGAAGGTCAAACACAGCGCTGCTGTAACGGGCCGGCGTTCTGGCAAAGCCACCCTCGGCCAGGTGCGCTGTTACTGATCGGTTTTCAAAGAAAAACACGTTCGCGCCCAACATTAAAAACGCCAGCAATGCCGGATCGAAATCCGCGCGCAAGAGTCCCTGTGCCTGCCCGTCAGTCACCATGCTCACTAGGCGGGTGAAGTAATCGGCGAATACCTGACTTGCCAGCGCCTGTTCCCGGCTTTCCTCACTTTCCGCTATTTCGCGCAGAATGAGCCGCACAGAATCCGGGTTCTTCAACATTGCCGCCAGATGTGAAGCAAAAAAATTCCAGAGATTATCGACCGCAGCGGATGGGCCGCCGGCCTGTGTATCGGCCAGACTGCCAACCGTCTCTTCGCAAGCTGCTTTCAACACCGCAAGGTAAAGCGCTTCCTTGGATCCGAAGTGATGAAACACATTGGCCTTGCTCACCCGCGCCTGGCGGGCGATTTCATTCATGGAAACCGCATCAAACCCCTTATCCGCAAACAGCTGTTTGGCCACACCAAGAATGGCGAGTGCGCCCTCACTCAGGGTGTGAACAGGCGTCGATTTCTGACTGGCTTGTGCCATTCGTTTTCCCCCTGCCCGCGCGATTTAGGCTAATCAGACTGACCGACCGGACGGTCAGTGAATTGATGCTAGCAACCGCTTCAACGACATGCAAGGTCAAAATCAACACTGGGATATGCTCGAAGAAACGGCTGCGGAATACCCTTCCGAGGGAAAACCAGCCCCCATGGAGTATGAAGTCGGTCGGAATAGCTTGGCGCTGAAAAGTGCTGCACTCGCAGCCCCAGCCATATCTCCAACGGCGCGGTTGGTGGCGACCCCCTGCCGCATGGCTAATCCGGGTAATTCTGGAAATACGCCTCCCTGGGCAATCCAACATGCGCTGAACCAGATTGGCAAACACCCGCATGTAGATGCCATCGGGCCTGTCAAAATTAGCCCCGATGGCATCTGCTTGGCTTCTGCATCTATCAGGACGAACCTGCCCATCGTATGGCGAGCTGCCGGCAAGAGCCCGACCGGGGTCCGGCTTGTTGAGCCTGTCTTCTTCCAGTTCCCGGCAGACTATCCGGCCAACCCGCCACGGATATATCTCCGTACCGATTTCAACCGCTCCCTCCCCCATATCCAGCCGGGCAACCCAGAGGACCCAGTTGAACCATGTTACTTTGAAGGTGACCCGCGTGAGTTGCTTCACAGACAGGATATTGGCGCCATCGTCAATCAACTGGTCTACTGGCTGGAACGAGCGGCAAAAGACGAACTGATCGATCAGGAGCAGGGCTGGGAACCTGTCCGCCGTGACAGCATTGATGACTATGCTGTTGTGGAACACAGCTCATTGCGACAACTTGTTGGGAAACGCCCCGCGTTCAGATTCCTCCCTGTCGAGTACGTCAAGTACATTCCGACTGTTGAGTCACAAAGGTCCGAGAAAGGGTATTCCTTCTATGGTTCAGTGCAATCAGATCCTGTGCCGGTTAACTGGGATTACCTCGGAGCATTACGTGTTCCATCAACGTCCTCGAAGGTCTTCCAATACGGAGATTCCATCGCCATATTTGCAACGCCAGGCAGATTGCCGTCAGGCACGCCGTTTATATACGACCATTATGTGCCAGAAACGGTTACCAACGTATCAACACTGATACAACAGGCCTATGAATATGGATGCGGGAAAGAACTTGAAGATACCCTCTCCCACTTGCATCAGATAACTGAAAACGTTCAGGGTGTTACTCAACGCATTCCCATTCTTATCATCCTCTGCGCGAGACGGCCGACACATTTAATCGGTTCCAGCAGCGATCTGGAACTCATCCCCTACCTGCTCGAGACGCTGGCGCCGATGTTTACTGACGACTATGCTACTTTTCCTGTTCATCCTGTTGCATTGCGACATGCAATCTCGCCACAGCTCCTGCGGGATGTGTCGGGCATTAACATACCTGATGACCGTATGCTCGTGCACCTTGGTTGCGGCAGCCTGGGGTTGAAGATAGCCCTTCATATGGCTCGCGCCGGCCTGGCTCCCTCGATAGTTGCAGATAACCGAACCTTGTCGCCGCATAATACCGCCCGTCATGCACTTATACCCGTCAAAGAACGTTTCGATATCTCGTGGATGAACCGGAAAGCTGGTGCATTATCTGGCGCTATCAGTGGTCTGGGACAATCCGCCGATGCCGTAAATATCGATGCAGTTTCACTCGGTGCTGACAAGAAGCGGTTGTGGAAAGTCATACCCAAAAAGACGTGGGCCGTGGTTAATTCCACCGCATCTCTCGCGGTGCGTGACACACTGGCCGTACTCCCCACGGAAACCATGCCCGCACGCGTACTCGAAACGTCATTATTCGCCGAGGGCTCAGTGGGCCTGATGACGATCGAAGGGCCCGACAGGAATCCGAACACGTCGGATCTAATCCTTGAGGCCTACGAGATAATTCGGTCAGATGAAACACTCCGCGAACGTTTTTTCGGTAACAATGGGGATCTGGAGCGCCAGGAAATTGGGCAGGGTTGTTCATCCACAACAATGATAATGCCCGATGCCGATATTTCTCTGTTCTCCGCATCCATGGCTCGCAAGCTATTGGAAATGCGGAAGCGGCAATTACCCGAATCCGGCCAAGTGCTTATCGGCAAGCTGGATGATGATGGGCTCGGGCTGACCTGGACAACCGATGATATAGCCCCGTATCACAGCGTACAGGCGGAAAACGATTCGACCGGGCAGATCCGGATTTCACCACGCGCTCACCAGCTGATTATTGAGGAATGCGGGGAATATCAGGCAGTTGAAACGGGTGGCATCATACTGGGATCTGCCTCAGAAATCAGAAAGACGATAGTCATCACCAATGTCCTGCCCGCTCCTGCTGATTCACAACGCTCTGCAGCAACGTTCGTACTCGGTACGCAGGGTGTTAAGCAGATGGTGGAAGATTACGCCAAACCGACCGGCTACGTCTTACACTGTGTTGGGACATGGCACAGCCACCTTCAGGACACAGGAGGATCACCCCGCGATTATCAGACGGCTGAGATGATTGCTGCGAAGATTGCGATACCGTCAGTTTTGCTGATAAAGACACCTTCTGGTTATCGAGCAATCCTTGCGAGAGGTGATTGACGCAAATTGGTTTCCATAATATGACCCTGCTCCAGGCCGTATCCAATCAGTAGTACTGTCGGATGTACCCAAATGCCTTGTCGAACAAGTCCTGATCCATGATCTTGTACTTTACATAAATCGCCTTGCGCAGTGCTTTCTGGACTTCGCGCTCGCCGGCCTTGGTGTCCTTATATCCCGTAGAGCGAATTACTATGGCGCCGCGCTGCTGCGATAAAAGCCGGTGATCACTTGTTTGACAAAGAGTCAGATTGCTTTTCACGCATTGTCTAGAATCACCGGCTCGATACATTTGGATTCATCGTCTTTCGGGCTGTTCACCCGCTTACTGACTGGGTACAAGGTCATCTGCTTGGCCGGATAGGGACGCAGCAAACTGAGCAGATGTTCAGTGTCCGCGGTCTCGTGACCCAACCAGGCGTCATAATTGTCTTGATCCAGAATCACCGGCATCCGGTCATGGATGGGCCGCAGCAGTTCGTTGGCGTCGGTTACGACGATGGTACAGGATTCGATGGTCTTGCCGTGCTCGCCTTCCCAGTACTCCCACAGGCCGGCAAAGGCGAAGAGATCCGTATCCTTCAACCGCACCGCATAGGGCTGGCGACCGCGGGCTGTCCGTTCCCACTCGAAAAAAGCCGCTGGCGGGCACCAGGCACCGCCGCTGCCGGAAAGCCGCGCGGTAGGCTAGCTTGGTAGACACGGTTTCGGCACGCGCGTTGATCATGCTGAACTTCGTCTTCTCCTCCTTGGCCCAGTGGGGGATCAGGCCCCAGTGCAGCATGACCAGTTGCTTACCCACCTCGCCTTCGCGTATCGCCGCTATGTCCTGCGAGGGGGCGATATTGAAACGCGCAGTCAGGAGCGGCATCTGCTTCAGAGCGAATTGCTCACGCAGGCGTTCGCGGGGTGTATCGAGGTAGAAGCGGCCACACATAATCAGACGCTAGCCCAGCGGACCTAGGGATGCCAGCAACGACAAATCGAGCTTGAAGAGCAGCTTGCCTGCGCTATGTAAGTCATTGTTTTGTCGTATTCCTCCGCGCCACCGATTCAGCACGGTGCCTCAATTCCGTCTAGGCCCTATCACAATACGCCAGCCAATAAAGCCCCGAAAGCGGCGCCTCTGCCGCCGCCTTTCCTTCTTTTTCTTTTACAACAGCAACTTAACATAGCGCCACAAATCAGCACTTGGGAGCACAGGCGGTGACCGAACCCCTCTCAGCGACACATCAATACCTGCTCGCGCACTACGGGCCGTTGTTGACATTCAAGCACTTAGCAGAGGTGTTGCATCTTAGCCCTAACGGGGTGCGTATGGCCATTGCGCGTAGACGCCAGCCGCTCGCGGTGGCGCTGGGCGAGGCGCGGCGGCAGCTGGGTCGGCGGGTCTATTTCGAGGCGCGCGTGGTAGCCGAGGCCATCGATCGGCGCAGCACGATCCCTGCCAATGTTACAGCGAGATTACAACAGGGTGGCAGATCGTCCGATAAAGACTTGAGCACGCTTGAAAAATGCCATGGGGGGATACAAAGATGACATACGATTTCTCACAGATAAACCTGCAGTACCTGATTCACGCCCGCGACCTCACCCGGCGGGATCCGCAGCTGGCCGCGACGCTGACGGGTCTCGCCGATGACCTGGCACACATGCTGGCGGAGCTGACGCCATACCAGTTGTCGCAGATCACCCAGATCAAACTCCCGCTATTGATTCCGCGCCAGGAGACCTGGTGGTGGTCGCGGCTGTTCGCCGCCGTGCGCGAGGGGCGCGCGGAAGAGATCGCGACCATCATGGAACACGCCACGCTGTTCACGGTACGGTGAGAGGGAGGGCGAGCACATGAAGCCTGAAACCGATTCAGCGTTGTTTCTGTCCAGCCTCTGTCCTTTTGCCAAGGCCGATCGCGCGGTTTGCACCGCGGAGCTGTGTGGCTATGCCACGCGGATCCAGGAATCCGCGCGCCTCATCCAGCTCGGCGCCCGGGCGGGACTGGTCGCGCAATTGACCGGCCTGGAAAAGACCACGGTCAACCGCTTGTATCGGCAGTTGCACGGTGAACCTTCGCCGCCGGGACAGATGCCGTTCACCGATACCTGGTACCGAGCGCATGATCGCCGCATGTTGCAGGCGACCCTAGTCTGGCGACTGCAGGATCGTCTGCTACAGACCGGACGCAGCGCGGCACGCGCCCTGATCGATGCCTATGAAGCCTATGAGCGACTGATCGGCAAACCGCTCTTCGATCTGACTCGCGTCGTGCATGTGCCGCGCCTGGTCAATATGGAGACCTGGCGTGAGCGACCCTGTCAGGACTGCGGAACGTCCTTTCTCTCGCCCGTGGACTGTACAAAACTTATTTGTCACGGCTGTCGGCTTTACCACCGACATCGCTGCCGTGATTGTGGCGTCCAGTTGCCGCTCCAATCCCGAGGCCGCCGGCGCGAGACCTGCCCCCAGTGTGGCTTCAATAAACATCGGGGGAGGCAGCGCTGAGCATGCCAGGACCACCTTGACTTCCAATCTGGGACCTGCTGACGGATTTGAGTCAGCGCGTATTGCTCCTGGATGGGGATATGCAACCGACCTTGTTCAGACAGACCTGCATACACTGTTATGCTGTACTCTCACGATACGAGATTCCACGCTTGGTGAACTTATCCAATAGCAGATCAAATGGCTTCAGCGGTGCGTGTTCCCCACATCTTGATCGCAGTATAAGTCTTTCCATTCGAGTGAATCAGTTCGTCGTCTCTGATAGGCAAAAGGTCTGACGAAACGCATTAGACGTAAAACTTGAGCGGTTGCCTCTCGGAATCCTTTGCAGAGCCCATTGTCAGGACATCTCCAACTTTATTGGCAAACCGGATAGTGACAGGAAGGCCATCGCTGTAATTACACGCGTTGTAGTTAATCTTCGTCAGCCCCATGATGTCCTGAAGCACAGTCTTGATACTTGGGAATTCTCTGGTACTGCGCAGGATCGTAATCAACAAAGGATTTGGCGTTTCCGGTCCGATATAAGTATCAAGACGAGGGACGAAGCCGTTCGTCCAGAGGTAAGCGTTCCTCTCATCAAGGATAAGGGCCGTTCCGCGCAGTACCGGATAGTCCCCGTTCCGAAAAAGCTTCGTGTCCCCGGCCGTCGTCTTGATCCGTACACCAATGACATTGGTGCCTTGGGGGGCCGCCTCCGTAAATGCCTGCCATTCCCCGTCCTCAAAGGTCGTTCGCCCGTGAATGAAAAGCTCTTTTGGCAGCGTCCCGTGCTTGTCCTTGAACGTGTCGAGTACTTTGGAGATCAGCCTCTTGGCTTCTGGCTTTTTGAGATGGAACTCATAGTCTCCGGTTTTCCAAGGACCATTGGCGCCGCGAAAGACGACCGCATCACCTTCATTCAAGAACATCTGGGCTGCGCAACAGGCATGCTCCTTCGGATCGTTTGGAATCAGTTTGAACACGAGCCCGATATAACAAACACCCGGCCTCACATTCGCCAATTTCCAAGGCGGCTCCGGCTGCGTTTTGTAATAGAGGCCGGTAGCAATGTTCCATGCAACGCTTGCGGCATCCTGGAGGGGCCGAAGCGGATAACCAGCCCTATTCACGAATTGGTCAGGCGCGAGTGTTGTCTCCCGGATGAGCTGTGACGTGTGACCCAGCTTGAGCAGGCGTGCTTTGACCTGCCTATGAAAATCGGGAACATCGTCAAAAATGTCTTCATCGCTCTGATCAACCACTCCTTCGAACAACGGCATATCTGTTCGGGTCTTTTGCTTCTTTGCAAACTCGCCCTGTAACAACTAGAGTGTCTTCGTCGCTCGTGAATGATTTTGGGACGTCCCAGTCAACCAAAATCGACTCGCTCCTTGACAACTTGTCAGGCCCCGATTCGCCCTGCGTGCGTTGCGACTGCGGACTTCCTCGTTGGGAAGCCCTCCGTCTCAACTCCCGCAAATGGCTTGACGGCGTTTCGCGATGCGCTTTGCATATGGCCTTCGCCGGCTTCGGGAATTACATCCCCTGCGCCACTACGGCCATACGCCCGCGCGCTACGCCTATCGGGGACTATCCGCCTCGTGCTTCGCACTTCCTTGGCGGACAGCGGTCGAGACCCGAGCGTCGCGAGAGCGGCTTGCAACGTTCGAAGACGAGTTCTGGCAACACAAAGACCCAGACATCGACGGTCCGTTCCTCGTTCTGGTCCTGGTACTCGATTTCCCGGATATAAAGATCAACCGCTTTTCGAACCGCTTCATGCCGGTTGACTGTCTTCGTCGCGTCATCCAGCTCCTTGAGGTCCACTCTCCGCTCGACGAAGTCTCCGGGACTGATCAAGAGGCCGTAGGCTTCCTCCAGGCCCGGAAAGTTCGACAAATGAAGACGGTGCTCTTTGTCCCTCTTGCCGGGTTTCGGGATCGAGATGAAACCACCCAAGTTTATCGCCCAGTTCCTGAAGTAGTTCAGCCCCTCTCTGGTTCCGATGACGCCGACCGAAATCTCTTTTGAGCGGCTAGGTCCCGAATGGGGACCGTAAAGCAAGAGCCCGTCCTTGGGATGATCGGACACCTGCCCGTAACCGAAGACCAAGTCCGGTTCCTCGACGTAGGCGACTTCGAGCGCTTGCTCCTGCAGCTCCGTCATACATCCTCCTCGTCCGTATAGTTTCCAAGCGTCGAGCTGTCCTGCTCCTCGGCGTCATCGTCCATCGCATCGGGCAACGCGGTGGTTACAGGCGCCGTCACCGTCACCGGATACGCGTCGATCATCAGGGCTGCCGTCCCCGAAAGTGGCAGTTGTATGAAGGCCTCGTCACCAGACATCAATTCGAGGAATGCCATCATGCGCCCGTGCCACGCCTTGTTTCGCCAGCCTTTGCAGATGCTGCGTCTGAGGCGATGCTGCTGATCCGTCTCAGAGAAGACGGCACCGGCTTCCTTGCCGGTCAATTCGGAGAACAACACGCGCGATTTAAGCTTGAAATGAGGATAGGGCCATAGAGCTGGCACAGCGGAAACGCCGTACTGCCAGACTTTGCCGCGCGAGATGTTGCGAAGCATCGAAGAACGGCGCCGCCCTTGCCGCCCCCAGGACAATTTCTTGCCCAGCGGAATCTGGTCCTTGGTCACGTGAAAGGCGAGCTGGTTGGAGAAAGCATATTCATAAAGCCCCTTCTCCCTGCATAAACGTTCCCAAGCCTTGCGGAACATGGATGACATAAGATTTTTGGCCTCGCGAGGCCGTATGTCAGGAGCGGCACTACCCTTCTCCAGGAACTTAGAGAGATTGTGGGTTGAGTGAACAGCAAACTTTCCAATATGAGCAAAATCCTGGTCGATCTCCTCAGGCACCGCGAAAGAAAAGAACCCTCGATGGTATACCTCCGCAGGATATTGACCGTCTTTGCAGGCACCAGCCATCAGCGTGTGATCAATAGCTCCAGTAGGTTGGTAGTAACGAATGGCGTCCGGAAGACTCGCAATACGGATCCAATTCAGTGTGAGAACTTCCGGCAACGGTTCGACCCGTATTGCCAAACGCTTCTTGTAGTGCTCCCAATTGGGATTTATATGGATCGTGTCTGTAGAGCGAGAGACGGACTGATTTTCCAGCGTATCTAGAAGATCGCGGAGACCCTTCGCCCAGCTCCCGACAAAATCGACGTACTGGAGCTCGCCGATTCCAAAGACTCTTTTGTATGGCTCTAGACGAAGGGGGATAATGAACCGGTTGTCGTCGAGCAACTTGACGAGGTCAGAGGCAATACCGATCTCCTCCTGTACGCCATCTTTTGCCAAGGTCGAATCCCGGCAACACAAGAGCATCTTGATTGCCTTGTTCTGGAGCGTATTTGTGATCTCTTTGCGCCAGCGGTCGCCTGCCTCCAAAGTCACGATATCTGCGAAAACCTTGTATCCAGCCGCCTCTAGGCGAGGAGCTAACCAAAGCACAAACTCATCATCACCCGGCGTAGCCTTACTAATGAAAAGAGTCTTTCGTTCTGAATTCGCGGTTTCATTATCCATGCGTTACTGGTTTACTGTTCACTTTGTCCTTATCATGCGGCTTTTGCTCTTATTGCGGCGTCTGCGAATCGTGGCCACCCAGTTCTCAAGCGCTTCAATGTCGGCCTTGAAGGTCACTCTAGCAACGCTTTAAGCAGAGCATCTGGCGTATCCGAGTAAAACTGGATATTGATCCGCGTTGCCATATCGTCTGACAACTCGAATAGCTGCTTCCGTGCCGACACGGGCATCAGCACAGTATCAGCGCCTTTCTCAACGGCGACCTCGATAATACCGACAGCATTCGCCAGCGGTTCTATTGAGCCGCCGAGGTTGAGCGCTCCGACAACAATCAGTCCCCCCTTGGTACTTTTCTCAAGCAGGCCGCTGCAAAGGGCCATCAGAGCCGGTAGGCCGAGGGCGGTTCCGCTGCGGTCGTTGTCCATAGCACGCAGCTGTAAGGAAAACTCGTGAGAGCGCGGGTCTCGATCGCCGACCAGTTGCTTTGCCCTGGTATAAAGATTCTGCTCGGCGTACCTGACGCTTTCCCGGAACGCGGGCGGTACTGGTGCGTTCAGGATCTTGACGCCACTTCCCTTGCCAACCGTCACTTCGAGGCGGTACAGACTGGCACCCGTCTCGGGTCCGCCCGGGCTGATGCCCCACACCTGGCCCGGAGGTAATGGGTCGAGTTCGATCGCTTCGTCGCTATGCAGCTCCGGCGTCGATACGAACTTCTCGACACCGTCTTCGCCCATCGCGTAGCTGAAGTGTGTATTGCGGAATTCACTCTTGAATACTCGCTTCTGTTGCTCCTTCACCCGTCGGCGGACTTCGAGGGCGACGCGAACCATTTCCTCCAGTTCCTCGTCTGGAACCGTCATCTCGGGGTCCGGGTAAATCAGCTTGAGCAGGCCGCTCACTGTCTTGTTGACGGCCGTGATGTCTCGTCCACTTAGCGCCCCACCGTAATTCACTCGCCCCTGAAGCACCGGGATTCGACTTCCGGTGCGTAACCGGCTCCAGCACTCGGACAGGAAGTCACTGACCAAGCCGAAGTGATCTGTAAAGTGTTCGTTCGGGTTTAGCTTCGGAAAATCCCACCCGGGCGCGTACGCGTGGATGCGATCCATAAAAGCGGTATCGTCTCGCATCTCTGGAGGCAATGGGCTCAGCAGGTGACCGACCCGTTGCTGATGCTCGACTTCGACATCAAGGTTTCCAACCATCACGATGCCGCCCTCGGCACGGATGCTTTCCTTACCACGTGAAAACTCGCCGGACTCCATGTAACCCTTGAGGATGTTTACGCCGTCTTTCTGATCAAACGACACACCGGAGATTTCGTCGAAGCATACGACGTCGTATTGGCACACCAAGCCACGCTGCCCGTTGGCATTGTTGACGAACATCTTCGCCACTGTAGCCTTACCACCGGAGATCAGATGTGCGTATGGGGATATCTGCTGGTAAAGGTGGCTCTTGCCCGTCCCGCGTGGGCCCAGCTCGACCATGTTGTAGTTGCGTTCCACGAACGGCACCATCCTGACAAGCGCGACCAATCGTGCACGCTCCGACAGTGCGGACGGCTCCAGGCCCACGCTACGCAGCAGAACGCGTTTCCATTCCTCAGTCGTGAAATCGTGGCGGCCGCGTTTGAGCGTATCCAGCACATCTGCCTTGGAAAGCTGGATAGCACGCAGACTGTCGATCGCGAAAGGACGGCCACCCTTCTCCTGAGCGATTGCAGCGTCGTAGCTCAACGTGACTTCCGCATAGAAGCCATCGGTGAGCATGCGCTCATGCTGTTTGACGAGGCTGTCTTCGATACGGACATCCTTGATCGCGAGACTCGGCAGTTCCGCTACGAACGAGTCCGTCTTTGCATCAAGCTTTGCTCTGACGATATCGATCAGCTTGATTGAACCTTGGTCGCGAGCCCGCGCCTTGAACAGCTCCTCTTCACCCGTCCTGACCGTGCGGTCCGACAGCTGGCGCTCGACGATCGTAAGCCCTTCCTCAATTTCCTGTTCGTCCGTGCTAGCGCAGTAGCGACCGAGGAGAAACTCGACCACGTACGTCGGGACCGGATACTGACGGCTGTACTTGCGTACCAGGTCCTTGCGAACCAGGTAGCCTTCAAACGCCGTCGCTGCCAGACGGTCGAGTTGGTCGAGTTCTACTTTCAATCGTCACCCCCGATGATGGTGGGTTGTTTCGTTATCACGTGGCCGCTGACATCCAGCACCACTACCACTGCCGGCGTGCCCTCAAGCTCGTCGTCAGCAACCAAAAGGCTGGCCGCTCCTTTGGCGTCCACCGGTCGCACCTTGCTAACACTCGAACTCGGATCATTGACCTTCGACCGCAAGTCCACGGACAAGCCAGCCTGAGCGGCCTCGACCTGAACGCGGCAACGCAATCCGACCCAGGAGACCTCTTCAATCTTCGCGGCTGCCTTAGCAGCGGCTTCGCCGGCCGTCACCCGAATCACCGGAACCAGACTCTCCTGCAGGCTCATCCCGCCGTGTGCGTATTCATTGCCTGCGCCAAAGCAGGCAATCCCCGGTGCCACTGCAACCCGCTCGTGGGCATTCCAATGCCACCGGACGGTCGGAACCTCAACCGTCGATCCACCCTTGATCGCAGCGCATCGAGCCCAGCGGCTTGCAGTCAGGTACTTCGGCAAATCGACCTTTGGTAACCCACCGGGGAGCCAGAGCCAACCGTGGTCCGTTACCACTCGGATCTCGCGCCAACCGGCGTCGAGCAGAAACTCGATACGCTCAAGCAGCAAATCGACCTGTTCTTCGATTCGGCCGGCGAGCTTGCCCTGTAGGGAGTGGCCCAACTTGTCGAGCTCGCCATTCTCGGTCCAGCCGCGGCCAGAGGAATCGCCCGATTCGTCGGCGCCTATGTACTGGTAGCCGGCAGTGGTCAGAAGTTTTCGGAACCGGTCCGTGGTCAGCGGCTGCTCGGCATCTGCCGTCGCAGGAAGAAAATCCTCCCCGATTGACATACCCTTGATGCCCTTTGTGACCGGTGAGACTGCTGGCTTGGCGGTCGCGGTCACCGTCGGCAGGCCCGCCCACCGGGTCGACAGCGTCACGGACCAACCCTTCGTGCGCATGCGTTCGACCAGGCGTTGTGAGACGTCGAAACGGAGGCCATCGGCGAAGAGTACCAGGCCGCCGGATTCAACCAGAAGATCTTCCAGCCCTTGCCCATCGTGCCCCGGAAGGGGCTCTTTCTCGGCCAGAGCCTGCAGATGCTCAGCCGCCGACTCCAGCCAGGGCCGGTAGACAGCGTTCAACGCCTTGCCCACGGCCTGGGCATCGCCGGATGACTTCACCGCGGCCATTGCAGACAGCGCGGCGGTGTCAACCTCCCAGGCCGTGTCGACATACAGCTTCGCCATCTCGCCAGTCGATGCGCCGCCAAGTTTGGTCGCCGCACGTTCCGCAAGCTCGGCCAAGTGGCCGAGCGCATTGGCGAGCGGCGCCTGGCCCAGCTTCGCCCAGACCCACCCCCGTCTCGGTCCGTGCGACTTTTCGAGTTCGAGGACCTGTTCACGCGCTTTGGTGGGCGTGGATTTCTCCAACGCAAGCAGCGCTTGCCGCAGTGCCGCCTCTTCCTTCTCGTTGTTTTGGGGCCAGGAGGAAGGCTCCACGAACAACTCGCTTGGCATCGCTTTACTGAGTAGCTCCGGAACGCCTGGATAGAGCACCGGCGACTCGGTGAATCGCTCCCACACCGCAGCCCACGGGCCTTCCCGCCTGCCGAGCAGATCTGCGCCGACCAGCTCACCGTCTTTGTCCGGATCGAACGAGAAATCCGCCTTGCACCGGGACTTAAACGCGCTCCACCGACCGCTGTTCCAACCCGACTTCACCGCCTCGGGCTCACTCAGCCATAGCAACAGATCCTTGGCCGGATCGTCCGAAAAGAGCTTGTCGAAATCCTCCGCCTCGAGATGCTTACCCTTCAACCGATCGACCGAGGTCGTGGCCAATTCCGCCAGGGCACCGAGAATGGCCCGTCGGGTGGTCGCATCGCGCGCGACGTCTAGACCAAGCCCACCTTCTTCGGAAACCAGAAAGGCCTCGACCGTCCAGTCCTTGCCGTTCTTCTGGGTCCAGCAGACTCCGCGGTACTGCAGCTCCACCAGCGGCTTAAGACTGTCCGGGCATTCCTGGACCGCCCGGAGCTCCTGCCGGCTCACCCCGGGGAGGTAGACGATCGGTGTTACCCCGTCCGGCAGTTCAATCTCAGGCAGTCCCCGGTCTACGACACTTCGAAGCCAAATCGCCGGCCCTATTCGCTGGTCAGGTTGGTATTCCCCGAGCGTGAGGAGCTGCGGCAGCAGCCGGCGGAGCTGCGGAATGATCGGTTTCCACTGTGCGTCGTGGTCCGTCCACAAAACGGCGTACGGATGCACGACATCGTTCGGGTTGTACTTCGCCGCCGCCGCCAGGGAGCCAACGAGCGCCTCTATGACTGCGTTGCCGGAAATATCCATGGCCGTCATTTGGCGGAGCCGTACTTGTTGCCGCCGGCGCGCGCCGCCTCTCTAGCCGCGCGCTTTTCGGCAAGAGTGAGGTGAACGTCGTTGACCCGCTCCCCGGTGAACTTGCCGTTTTGCCAAAACCAGGGGTGTTGGGACTGCTCGCGAACAGGCTCTTTGCCGCGGTCTTTCTTCCAATGGATATTCGGCTTGGCGCGCAAGATGCCGGCGCCTTTCTTGCCACCGACGATGTCCTGGGCCATGAAGGGGCGGATATTGAGCCGGACACCGTCGTTGATATCAGGCTCCCAGCCGATAGCCTGATCTTCAATCGGTTTCCAGCGGACGAAGAGGTCGAAGGGCGGTTCGCCTTCGAGGATGGCGACGAGGCGCTTTTGCAGTTCCAGCGCGGCGGCCAGCCGGTCTTCGGCGCCGCCTTCGCCGCGCTTCACACCATCCTGCTGGCGACCGATCCAGTCGCCGAGATAACTGTAGGTGAGGGATTCCAGCAGGCGCCGGCCCTTTCCGTTACCTTCGGCCAGCTTATGGTAGTTGACTAGGGCATGGAATCCATCGCCCTTGCGGCTGTCCCAGATGTGCCAGATGAAGGGGCGGTGGTGGAACAGCTTGCAGTGCTGTTCGAAGAATCCGTTACGCAGCCAGTCATCGAGATTTGAACTGCCTGATTCGGCGAGCAGCCTGGTCAGGATGCCGTCGTTCCAATCCCCGTAGGCGGTGTGCAGCAGTTGTAGCAGTCGTTCGTGCGCCGGCCGCTCGCCGCGAACGGCGGGAATACAAACGATACCGTCGTCATCCGCTAGCTTTTCCAGACCATCCGGGCCGAGCGTCGGGCAATCGGGAAAACTCGAACCGGTCTGGCGCGGCCACCGGTAGCCAAGCAACCGCGCCACGGAGACTTGCAACGGCTGGTCTGCACCAGCAGGATTACCGTTGAACAGCCATTGCGTCGGGTCGCTGGAAAACGGCTTCGGCAATCCGTGCGGATATTTCTCCGCCGCCACCTTGTGCCAGTGCGCCAGGTCGAGGGGGACTCCAAGAAAGTAACCCACTCGGACTTGAAGACTTTGTGTCTGTGTCCGAACGCTTTCGTTGAATTCGGGGTCCATGCACAATGCAAATAATGCCGGAAGATCTTCAGGCTTTTTTGGGATCAGGGGAACGCTGAGGTCGTTGAAAATCTCCCCAAGGAACTGAGTGGCGCGGACAGTTCCAAACTGCGACAGAAGTACACCGGCTTTACCTAGTGCCGTCGGTGGAGGAAAGTTGTGAGCGGTGCTCTGCATGTGCAACGCTCCTTTGCCGTGTTCCCAGCGTAAGATCAGTGAGCGTCCCACAAAATCTCCGGTTATCTCCGGCGTGGAAACAAACCATTCCCATGAAACACCGCGATCAGCTACTTCCCAGAAGCAAAGGGTGAACCGTTTGGTGTCACCAGTCACAAACCCCTGCCAAGTGGTTGCGTAATCTCCAAGTCGGGAACGATGCGAGGAATTTAAAAACGTAATTCTTGCATCTGGGTTACTCAACTGCGCGTCCTGATCGCCTCGCCACAGTTTGCCACTGCACAGTTGATCGGCCTTAACTGTAGGCTGTTTTGCAGGTGACACATCGACTCCGGCTAGCAAATGCGTTTTGCTTGGAATCGTTCGAGAGATTATGCCGAGTTGAACATTGAAATCCCACATTGGCGTCTGAAACCCCTTTGCTCCCAATCGTGCCACGATATTCCACTGAGATTGTTCCAGCATCCCAATCCGAAGCTCGCTGTAGGTCTTGAGCGAGAGCCAGTTTTGCGGGGTGACGAGCGAAATGGTTGCACCGTAAGCGCAGAAGGCCAAACAACGCTCAACAAAACACGTTGCAAGGTCAGCCTTGGCTACAGGGTGGAAACGTTCGCAATAATCTTGAAGTACTTCATTCTGCTTTCCACGTCCAAGGTAAGGCACGTTCGTCGCGACAAGCGTAAACTGGCTGGCGAGAATTTCCGCCGCCTTGGCCAGACCGCGCGCCGTCACGGCCATTTCATACGCGCTGTCGCCCTTGATCTCCTGCGCCAGCGCCTTTTCCAGCAGCGGCTGGAGTTCATGGAACGCGGCCTCCAGCAAGTCACCCTCGCCGGCGCGCGGGTTGATGAGGCTGCCCAGCACCGACGCCTTTTGGAACAGCCGGTAAAGCCGCTCCATGCCGCGTTGGAGTTTCTCATCATCGCCGGCAATCGCCAGCCAGTCGGCTTCGCGGGTGTTCGGCGCGAGGCCGGAGCAGGCCAGGTTCATCGCAGGCAGCGGGCGATGGCCCACGCGCCGCCACGCGGCCAGCGCCAGGTTGAACGCGCCAATCTGCGTGCACCGCGGGTCGATCTCCAAGCCGAACAGGTTGTCGCGAATGACCGCCGCCACCGCCGCTGCTTCGTCCAGCTTTTCCTCGGCCAGGCGCAAGGCCACCAGCCGCTCGAACATCGCCACTACAAAATGACCGCTGCCCATGCACGGGTCGAGGCATTTGAGTTCCTTAGCAGAGTTCGGCCATCCGCCGAACGTGCCGGCGGCGGGTGTCCACTGGCCGTCCGTGCGCTGGATGAAGCGGAGGTAGTTCCATGGACAGTCCGGCAGCGCGACGGCCTGACGGAGCTCGTCTTCCCTCTTAGCGTTTTGGGCCAGCTTGGGATCTGCGGCGAGGACTTTGCCGGCGTGCCACGCGCCCAGCGTATTGTCCAGGAGGAAGTCCACCATGTAATCTTCGGTGAAGAGTTGGGTGACGGACGGCAGTTCATCCGCGCCGATCTTGTTGCCAGCGGCATTGACTTCGCCCTTCTTCTTCGTCTGCCAGAACTGGTAAACCCAGCCGAGCGCATCGGTAGCCGCGAACACATCTGCCGGCAGCCCCTCGACCAAGCCTTCGAGCTTCAGGCGGTGTTCTCGCGCTAACTGCACCTCGAAGACCGGATGATCTGGCCTAAATACCTGCGGTAACATCCGGTGCGCGAAGCGTGCCGCCAGCACCCACTTGTCGATACCCCCCTCCTTAGCCAACTCCTCACATTCATTCAGGGTTATGGCGACGCCCATCTCGGGCTCGATCAGCAGGTGATTCTCAGCAAGGAAGCGGGCAAACAACATGCCGTGCCAGTGCTCGTAAGCGCACTCATGCACCAGATGATCGATTCCGTGTCCGCCCGAGCGCGCATCGGGGCGATCACCAAGCTGGCGGGCATGCGCTCGCAAGCGCCGGCGCAGAGTGCGTTGCTCCGAGCCCATATGGCCGTACGGCTCGTGGTGCTGTACTGCAAGCGCCTCGAGCGCAACGCGCGCACCGGCCTCGGCGACATCACGGGCTTCAACTACCGTTCGCTCGAGCTGCCTGCGGAATTCTGTCGAGAGTGTCTTCATGTCAGCCCCTACGACACCACGATAGGGCCTTGTTTGAGCTGCTCGAGCAGCTCCTGTTCGGTCTTCGCAGCCCAGGCCTTGACCTCTTCTGGCGTCCGCAGCGTCGCACTTCCCAGCTTGACGTGGTGGGTCTTCGGCTCGATCAGTTTGTCGGCCTGGATGCGTGCGTCCGCGAAGAGCTGTGGCAATGCCGCTGTACGGGTCCTCCAGGCGTCGGGGGAGATACGTTCGACGGATTCGAGCACCTCCTGCTCGGTGCCGGTAGCACCTTTTGTGACCTTGGCGATATGTAATCCGTTAAGAATTCGGTCGCGATCAGATTGATCGATCTTCTGCCAGCTCTCGGCGGCCTCCAGGCGCACCAATTCCGAGTCGTAGGTTTCGGAGTAAAGCTTCTCCGCCGACGCCAGTGCGGCGCGCAGCGCATCCGCCAGTGCCTTCGCGAGGTCGGGCACCGGATCTGCCGCATCAAGCAGGCTGCGGTTGGCGGCGATCGCCTCGATCTGCGGCTGCGCTTCTGTCGCCGCGTCCAGCCCCTCAGCATGGCGGGCCAGAGACTGCAGTCGCTTGTACGCGGGCAGGCGCTTCTCGGCCAGGTCGCGCGCCTTGGTCCAGTCTTCGATGTTCTTCAGGAGCTCATCGTGTCGGTTCAGAATGCCGACCAGCTGTTCGTTGCCGGCAAGTGACTGGAGGTCCAACAGGTGGCTGGTTTCGGGGCGCTCGGGGAGCGGCGCTTCTCCGCCGGCGCCACGCGCAAGCTCGCTCAGCTTGTTCAGGAAATCTCCAGCGGCGACGGCTTCTTCGTTTGGTTTGCAGGCGACTGCGGCCGTCTGCAACAGCTTGCGCACCTTGAGACGCTGGCGGGTGTCGATGGTTGCACTCTCCACCCGGAAGTCGGTGCTCGAGACCTTCGCCTGATCGAGCTGCCCGGGCTTGAGTGGCGTTCCATTGGTGGTCGCCCGCAAATGCCCGGTGCCAAACAAGCTAATGAGCGCGGCATCGACGGCATCGCGTGACCAACCGTAGGGCGGATCGGAAAAGTGCGTGCGCACGTCCTTACCCTTCTTCCCGGAACCGACGAAAGACAGCACCGCGGAGCAGACCGGATGATCTTCGGTCTTGCCGCTGTAATCCAACGCTTCCAGTGGGTGTTCAGTACCTTTTCGGGCGCGCTCGATCACCTTGGGCCAGCGGTGATCATCGGCATCCTTGAAGTCGTAAAAGAGGCGATCCAAAGAAGCATTTGCGGCTTCCTTGACCTTGTCCAGCAAGGAGGCCTCGAGCCTCTCGCTGCCGCCGCCCTGGTAGACTTTCGCGCCATCGATGACTTCAGCGACCAAGCTCCGCAGGTTGTTACCCGCCTCGGTCAATCGGGTCTCCATACCTTGCCGGGCCTCGATCCCCTCGGGGCTCGACGGCACACCTTTGTATTCCAACGTATCCTTTGCCGCGCTCTGGGCGGCGATCACCCTGGCCAGTGCGTCGGCACGCGATTTCGGTACGAATACGTGGATGATCGGGCTATCGGGACCTGCAGCACGCGCATCTGCAATGACGCTTTTCTCATCCGCACCCCAGCCATCGCGAATCCAGACGGGTATCTCGTGGGTGGTGCCCTGCGGTGGTTCCGCGCCGAAGTGCAACGCCAGCTTTCTCGGTTCCTTGCACTTGCCATGCAGCAATTTCACTGAGCCGATGGCATTCTGAACCGCAGCACCCAGGAGCTGAGCACGCTTGCTGCTCATCCGCGCGGGATCGTTGACGAGCTTGGTCTGCCGGTTGCGGAATTCCGCTTCCCATTCGCTGCTCTCCCGCGTCTGCAGGCTGTACTCGTCGTCGAGCTTCATCAACGTGCCGGCGGCGACGAGCTCGTCCAGCAATTTCGGTAGCTGACTGCGCAGGGCAGCGCCGTCCTTTGCCAGATCCTTGACCAGCAAATCCGCCAAGGTGTCCGTTGTGCCCCGAACTCCGATGTCGACACCCGCCTCGCGGGGCAGCTTGCGGATGAGGAAGACCAAGGCACATAGCCGCGACTTCAGGCTTCCATCCGGGGTGCCATCGTCCTGCTCGGCGATCGTCTCGTTGACCTCGCGTAACAACACGCCGGACTGGAGCAGGTTGGCGGAAATTTCCTCGAACAGGAAGTCGGCAGGCACAACCGTACCGACAGGGTCGTCGGCCGTGCGTCGGATCGCGTCGTAGACGATGCGCAGCTGCGTACGAAGCTGCCCCGCAGTACCCGCGCGATCGACCGCGCGCAAGGCGTGCTCCCAGAAGCGGCGTCGTACGGGGAGTAGCGGATAGTCCTCGACAAGGACCGACTTGTCCTCGCTGCGAGGACCGATCTTGGTACCAACCAGGTGCCGATCGAGTTCGCCGGCGTTACCATCCAGAGTCGCTTTGACATCGTTGACGCGATCCGGGCGTTTCGCCAATACGACTCGACGTGTGACCGTTTCGACATCGGTGTCGGAGAGTTCAACGTTGACTGTGAACCGGCCCTGCAGTCGTTGCAGTGCTGGCGTACCCGAGAGCGCCGTCTGCCCGGTGCCCAGGAACAGCAAGCGGTCACCGAACCGTTTGCTGCAGGCCTCCACGACTTCCTGCACTACGTAAGATCGGCTTGTGTCATCACCGATGTACTGCTGCACCTCGTCGAGGATGATGACCGTGCACGGCATTTCGCCTTCGGGGGCGAGGGCGTCCTGTAGCGCGGTAGTGAATTCGTCGGTGGTAATGTCCTTCGGCTTCGGAAACTGTGCGCGGAGCGCAGCCCTGGCATCCTTCTCGCTGCCAGCGAAATTGGGGTCAGCGGCGAGCAGTGCTTTGGCGATGAGCGGGCTGACATACATGTCGTTCAGCTCGCGGCGAAAGTCGCGCCCTTGCGCCTCCACGGCGGCGCAAACCTGATCGTAGATATCGTTCTTCCTGAGCCACAGGCTGAAGCGCGCCTGAGGGTAACTCTCGGGCAACTCCGCGGATTTGAAAACGATGCCGAGCAACGCGAGTCGAACGCTGTCGCCGGCCCCGGCGCCGAGCGTCCCCGCCGCCGCATGAAGCCCATGAGCACGCTTGCCGAGGGTCGTGATCTCCTTCAGCAGGTCCTGCACATCGTTGGGCAGCCGCGCAAGACCGCGAGCGCTCGCGCCATCATCCGGGAAGGTGTAGTCCGTCCACAGAAAGCGGAGCATCTTCGCCAAATGCGATTTACCGCTACCGAAAAACCCGCTCACCCAGGCCGCCGGTTGCTCGGGCTGGCCCTGGTTGCTGACGTAGGAGTCGAGAATGCGTACGAGACCGCGCTGATATTCCCCTTCGCAGACGAAATGCTCGAGCTCGAAGCGCAACGTACGACGCTCGTCGTCGGTCAGGGCGTCGGTCATAGTTGCGACGCCATTATTCAGCAAGGTGATCTTGCCGGGGTCCCTTTGGTAGATATCGCGGTTTTTCATACCTCGTACACTCCTCGATCTTCGTGCAAGGTGATCGGGACTGCGAGGTAGTTCCACCCATCCCGTGCATCCAACAACCGGTAGTTGCTGTTCTCGTATTCGCCGGGGAAAAACACCACCACGCGACCTCTGATATCCCGCTCGATCTCCTTCATGAGTTCTGACACGCGGACGAAACCGAACAACGAAGCAATGCCGTACACGCCGACGACCGAATTCTCATCGGCTTCAGGGGCCGTGAGCGCTTCTCTGACACGCCCCGCCACGTGCCCGAGAAAATCGTCCTCCAACTTCAGTTCCAGATCCTCGGGTGACTCGAAATAGCTGTCTCGGTACTCGGTATCGGCCATCCACTGTGCGAAAACCCTGGTTAAATCACACTCGTGCCAGGTGTGCCCTGCTTCCGCTGTTGCAAGCGCGAATAGATCTTTTCGCGCCCGCAGGCGGCGTTCGTCCGCTTTGTCGTAAACGATGAAGATCGCACGCTGGGCACCGGCCAGATCCTTCTGCCACGGCAAAGCGATATAGCTCTTGTAGCGCTCAGCCAGCCTGTCGATGCGACCCATGAATCAACTCCCGTTCCTTTTCAGTGAACAGCGCCGGAAACGACACATCGATCATCGATCCGGATTGTTTGAGATCGAGCAGGCCCAGCCGCTTGGCGTCGACGGCCACATCAATAAGGTCATCGGGGCCGGCATCCAGTATCGCGGCCCAAGGCGTTTCGAACAGCAGTCGGCCGCGACGGCCCACGGCGAACCCGAGTAGCAATGCGTAGGTGGTTGCAGCCGGTGTCGCATCCACTTTCTGCCTGGTCTTTCGCCCTCTGCCACGAAAGTGGCCGGATTGAGTCCACGAGGACGACGCGTTGCGCACAACTTTGTCGAGAGTCGCGTCGTTCAGGCGCTCGCCGACCGCTTCGGAGAGGGCGTCCTTCATGGACTGCCGAGCGAATTCATGGCCGTAGGGCGTGCGAATAACAGCTGTCGCGGTTGCCCGCAGGAGCGGGTCTCTAGCCAGAGCCAGCAACATTGCCAGAAGCGGGCGACTGCCTTCGTGTCGACCCCATAGGTCTCGCAGCACCCGATACAAGATCAGCTGATTGTCGAGGCCGTAGAGCTCGGTTAAGCGTTGCAGCGAAAGCTTGCGAGTCGCCGCTGTCCGCTTGCCCAGGCAGTTGTGCTCCATGACGGCATCCGCGTAGTCCTCGCGGCTTACTTCGCCGGGGGCCGCATCCAGGAGATGCGACAGCTCGTCGATCATGATCGTGCGACTGGTATGGGTGCCCCGATCACCCGAACGGAACCCCCAGACCATGGCCTGGCTGCCGGTTAATCCAGCAATACCTGCTTCGAAATTCAGATCGGATATCGCGCCCATGGTGAGGCACTATAGCGGGTCTGGAAAATATGTCAATGTTCGCCGGCAAACTAGCCGGCGAACATAAACGGTCACAGGCGATACACTACGAGGACAGTAAAACAATAGGTTACGATGTTTTTGTTGAAATACGCCATCCAATCCGGAATGGTGGTCTCCGCGGGAGCAGGATTGGCAGGTGGCCACCGAACGACGATAAGAGTTGCCGATGTGGCCCTTTATACCTATTCTGAAGAGATCAAGACTGTAACTAACGAGAAGACGCAATTGGGCAGGCAAGTGAACAGAATGCTTCAGAGGGTGGGCCGAGCAGCATGGGCTGCAGGGGCAGCGATGCTGGGTCTCTTACGAGAACTACTGGCTGCTATGCCTGACAACGACCATGACGACCGTCAACTCCAGGATACCGATCTAATTGGCGAGTACAACCACCGTACCGGCCGTCTGGACGCCGGTAACGATCCTTACGGCTGGTACGACGAGGATTAGCCGAGCTGCTGCTAGCGGCGAAGGCCTCGGTTCGCGGCAGCCTTCCCAATCGCCCCGCCCTGGCGACCCGCGTCGTCCGCAGGCCGAGCCAGCGGCGCGGCAGCATTGTTGATGCTGCGTCCAACATTTACTCCCGCCCACGCCATCATCCCGCTCCACAGCAACGGCAGCCCCAAGTAGAGGCTGGTTGTAATCATGTTGAGCAGCATGCGCTTGATGTCATGCTCGCCGGGGTTCGCAAAGATCTGCAGGAAAACGTTCACGTCGGGATACATCGACTGGATAAGGTTTTGGTCCACCCACATGGCGAGGTACCAAAGTACGCTCCAGAACTTGACAGTTAAGATGGCCATGGCGCCTATGACCATCATGGAGATGGAATAGCGCGACAACACCACAACCATAGGCAACAAGGCATACATGCCGAGCAGAAGGACTGCCTGCACCATGGGGAGCGCCTGAAGGACGGCGGTCATAGTGACGGAAAACAGTGCGGATGCAGTGAGCACGCCTCCCGCTGCAAGGCCGCCCTTGACCCAGTTTTCCGCAGTACTGATCCAGCCGGTGGTGCCGGCGTTGTTCGCCACCAGGTCGTTGTTCGACCAGCCGGGTGGAGCGTTGGTGAGTACAGTGCGGGCGACGGCATCGTTCTGCTTCTCGGTTGCCAGCGCCGGTGCCACGGAGACGACGAGGCCCGAGAATCCGGCGGAGGTCGCGTCCGCCTCGTTGATCAGCTTCTCCCTCAAGCCGATCGTGCCGTCCTCCCACCACTCCTTGCAGTAGGGCTTGCCCCATACGGGCGGTGCGGTCGGGTCGTATTCGGTATCGCGCGCCCCGATGTAGGCCCAGCCCGCGATCTGCATGGACGGGCGAAGCGTGTCGTAATAGCCGGGTGTGTCGCGGTAGACGTGCGAGCCCATCCAGTCGGGATCGTCCGGTCCGTAGGTGCTCAACAAGGCGTTGACCGCCGCCGTTGCCGGCCGCTCGGCCTGGTATTTCGAGCGCGCCGGGATGTAGCACTGACTGAAGAAGTCGCTGGCTTCCTGTCTTAAGCGCGGGTCCGCGATGGTGGCCAGTCGGGCCTGCTGCTCGTAGGTGCGCATGTCGGCAGCCGAGGGCAGACCTTCGATCACGGCATGGTTCAACCCCGACGTCATGGCCAACACCGCGTACCACCATACCGGGATATTCACGGTCGCGGGTGAACCGGCGAATCCGGTCGTACCATAGGTGCTCTGGGGTGCGCCAACCGTCGCGGTGGCGGGCGTGGGATCGATCAGGGTCGGCGGCGGGGTGTAGCTGAGCGTCCCGGCGTTCAACGGTGTCAGCGCGGCGGGCTGTCCAGCCAGGACCACGACCAGCAACGCGATGAATAGCTCGATTTCCATGCGGCGCAGTGATAGTCCTGTGACCGTGCCGAACTCGCCGCCTTCGGCGGGCTCCCGCCAGTTGTCGATCAGAATACCGAGAAACGGCAGGAACACGATGCCCGTTCCCACCAGCACGTCCCACAGGATGCCGTAGAAGGCCCAGCCGAACAGGGTGGTGAACAGTTCGAGATAGCTGTCGACGGTCATGTAGCGGGTCCCTGCAGAGAGGTCAGGAATCGGCCCAGGAGGTTCTGCCCGAGCATCAGTTCGATCACGACGAGCCAGGTGACGATGCGCCAGCGCTGTGATAGCAGGCGCCCTACCCCGGCCTCATCGATGCACCCCCACCGATGAAGCGCTCGAGTCATCGCCGGCCATGCCAGCGCGACGAGACCGATCAGCAGCAACCGGATCGCGGTGGCGACCGGCTTCATCACATCGATCCGGGTCTGGATCGCGACGACAGACGAGGTCTGCACCGAGTACCACAGGAAGACGCCGATGCCCAACGCCAGCCCGAACGCCAACAGGGTCAGCAGCACGAACCAGCGGCGGCGCATGGAAAAGCCGTTACGGAACGCGGCCATTGCTCAAGGGCCGTGGATCGATTGTGGGCACCGACGGTGTATTCAGAGATGACTGGCGTCGCGCCGCCGCGCGCTGGAGCAACATGCTCACAGTGTCGGAGACGACCTCCTTGCGCACCCGGGTCTCGAACAGCAGGTTCTCGATCTCCTTGTCCAGCTCGGCGATGGAGGTGTCGGCATGCTCACGGGCCACTTCCGTGGCGTAAACCTCCGGTACCTGACGGCCGGTGAGCAGCAATCGCCGGGCGAACAGGGCCTTCTCCACCGTGCGCGCGGTGCTGATCTCCGAAACCAGTCGGCCCATGATCAGGCCCTGCTCGGAGGCCGGCATTTCCCGGATGGCTTCGATGACCTGGCGCGTGATGGCCACACCGGGGGCGGTAATGTTTTCCAGGTTCGCTAGGGTCGGCGGCGTCGCGCCGCTGACCAGATTCTGGATCTCCACCGTCACCGCACTCGCCTCCTGATAGAGCTTCGGCAACAGACCGGTGCCGGGAATGCTGTCCTTGCGACAGGTATCACACGTGGTGACGATATTTTCGCCCACCACGTCCACCACCCAATCTCTGGCCTCCGCGGGTGTGGCCCAGACCTCGGACAGCCGGGTTGCCGACGCCGGCGGCACGGGTCCCACCGCGGTGACGGGCCGGTTCATATTGATGTTGTAACCGGCCTTGACGATGTCGCCGGTGAACTCCAGGAGCGGCTGCCCCGAACCGCCGGCCTGGCCACCGATCCACGGCACACCGTTGTCGCCGTTGGATGTCTCGACCGCGGTCTTCGCGGTCACGGCGTCGTTGCCGCCGACACCCATCTGGAGTTTCCAGTCGTTGCCCTTTGACAAGGTGATGAGATCGGCATAGGGATTCTTGCCCTTGGCGATCTCGGCTTCCATCTGCTCGCAAGACTTGGTGGCGAGTTGCATGGTCTCCTCGGCCTGCAACAATGCGTTCTGGAACATGTCGTAGAGTCCGGGGTTGGCTCGTTGCAAAATGAGCGCCGGCAGGGCCGCAATGGCGGCGCTCGCCGCCGCGGTCATGGCGTTCATCATGTTGTCGACACCGGCACCGATGTCGTTCAACGTGTTGGTGACCGCCGCGACGGGATCGAACTTGCCACAACTGTATCCAAGACCCAGCTGCGCAGAGCCGCCCAGGGTGACCGAAACCACGGAGGGATTGGCCGGCGCCGACACCGGTTCCGCGCCACCGATCTCGTAGTACCACAGGCTGTCTTCCGTCGGCGCCTTGGCGGCGTAGGCGTTATTCCATAGCGACAGCGCGATCAGTATCGACGCGCATGTGTTCCGTGCAATGATCCGAGAAGATCGGTGTTTCGTAGCCATTCGGTATCCTTGCTTGTTCCTCATGGTGGATAGGAAATCCAGTCGATGTCGAATAGGAACCACTGGCCGCGCCGCTGACAACATTTGTAAGGACGCCAGAGGTTCCAGACATAGTCGCCCTCGCTATCGACCCGACCGCCGCCCCAGCCGGTCAGGGTCCCCAGATCATTGGTACCGAACACATCACAGCTCGTCTCGGTACGCGGGACCATCATTTGCCAGGTGCCGGTGCGGTGGTCTTTCTCCATCAGCGGACCGGGAGACCATACCCTCTGACTCGAAGACGACGATGCGGTAACCGGAACGTACACATGCGGCTGCGCCGTACGGGTCACGATGTCACCTGCGCGCTGCGCGTTGATGGCCGCAGCCTTGGGTTCCTCCGCTTGTGTGGTCCAGCCGGTACGTGGATACACGCCACCCCAGGTCTGCAACGGCCAGGTGCCGATCTCACGCAGCCCCGGGATGAAACTCGCAGGGTAGAAGATCTCCGGCACCTCCTGACGCCAGGACAACGCATCGAGCCCGGACTGGAAATACGGAACGAAGGACGTTGTCTCCGTCTGGCATAACATCCCCACGCCGGCGACGATTCCGTAGAGCGAACTGAGCGGATGACCGATGGCATCCGTCTCACGGAAGATCATGTTCTTGTGATCGCGGTTGTCCGATGTCCCTTCGGTACGGTTGCCGGCGCTGTCGATGGGGACAGGCAGCAGTGACCCGAGCAACCCGGTGGCCGCCGCCTTCTGGGCAAGGCCCAAGGTTGCCCGGATCTCCACCCAGGGGTTGCCACCCAGCTCGTTGTAGCTGCTGACCACCAGATCCGGGTTGTAATGCCCGACTTTGAGCGAGGTTCTGACACTGCAGCCGGTCCAGGAACAGCGTAACCAGAAACAGGTACCGATGGGCATCCACTGCATACACGACAATGCCGCGGCCGTGGTCTTGGCCACGATCTCCGGTGTCGTGATGGAACCCGCCCTGCCGGCGACAGGCATCAACAGCAACGCGGCCAGGCCAAGCGACAGGAACCGCTGCCCTCTCATTGCTTCCGGCCTGCCTGCCACTGCTGATACCGATGCAATGCTTCGCCGATGTCGGTCACGCCATAGATCGCGACCTCACCATTGAATACGATCGCTGGATAGCGATCGACGCCGTATTGAAGCGCTTTCGCCAAGCCCATCGCAGCACGTTGCATCTGTGCACGATCTTCCTCATGCAGTTGCTGGAATCGTTGCAGCACGACTCGTTTGGATTGCTCGGGATCGGCCGTAAGGCCTTGGGACAGCTTCGCCTCGACACGCTGGATGCCATCCAGTTCGTAGATCTGGAGTTCGATGACGCCGGAACCAGGCCGGGGTAGGTCGGCATCGCGGGTGATCGCGGAGCCGGACGTGGCGAACACCTCGACGAGATGGGGATTCTCTGCCTCGTTCTGAACTGCTTGTGCGATGCCGGGGGGAAACCCGTAAACAACCAGAATCAGCACCACAGGGCTAATTGAATGTGTGTTCCCGATCATTTTCACGATTAGTCCAGTGACAGTACGATGGGCTATCGTGGCTTACACGGCGTAATGGAAGGAACCGAAAATCTATTCAAAGTCCGTCGTTATTTCCGGTGTCCATCCTAAAAGAACCTAGTAACCTCCAATCAATCAACTCTCAATGTAGGTCTCCTATTTAGCACCAAATATCTTCTTGACATCATCGTCGATTCTGACGATGATACGTGTATGCATTATCCCGGTGGAAAAGCGAAGACCTTTCATCATGTGATTAATCTCATCCCTCCGCACAGGGTTTATATAGAACCCTTCCTAGGGTTAGGTTCAGTGATGAAGGCAAAGAAGCGTGCCGAAACTGAATTCGGTATCGATTTGGATAAGCGTGCTCACGAAATGTCGAATCTAAAGGACATAGGTGTACAGCTTATCCATGACGACGGCATCGGCTTTCTGGAAAATTATCCATTCGAGGGCCATGAGGTTGTTTATTGCGACCCGCCCTACCATCCAGAGACACGAAAAAGAGATCGCGTCTACAAATTTGACCTCGGGCATTACGATCATATCCGCTTTCTTAACTTGGTCATCCATCTGAATGCTCGGATAATCATTTCTGGATACGATAACGATATCTATCGTCAGTACCTTAATGACTGGCACGTATATACCTATTCATCAAAAGCCCACGATGGATTGAGAGAGGAGTACCTTTGGTACAACTTTCCGAGACCATCTGAGCTTCATGATTACCGCTATCTCGGATCCAACTTCCGAGAGCGTCAGACTATTCAACGCCGCCTTAAACGGATGAAACGTCGCTTGGAGGAATTGACCGCCCAAGAACGTTCGTTGCTACTGGATTGGCTTACTATCAGGGAGAATCCTGGTGCAGATTAGGACTCACTTTGAGAACGGGAAATATTTCGAATGTAATATCCCTAACGCGGACGTAGAGGTTCTGCCCGGTGTGCCATGGGGGTGTGCCAGCACACCGTATACACCTGCTTTTTGGCGCCTCGCATGTGTCGCGAATGGTGCGATTCATGATCAGAGTCGCTATCATTTGGGCTCCTCCCTAAAAGAAGAAATCATCGCGTGCCTTCTTGGGGGCCATGGCGTAACAGGGGAATTGGGGCTAGCTGCATACAATCACTTGCGGGTAAACCACGTAGTGGATCACCCACACTCTGCTGAACAGATCGAAAGACTGCTGAGTGAACCCCTCGTTGTTGGTGGAAGATCGATTAGATACCGCTATCCTCGCCAAAAGGCAAAGTATATCTCAGCTGCTCTTGAGTATTTGAACACCAACACCCCCCCCGAGAATTGCGGAAAGGCTCTTAGAGATTGGCTCACCGCTGTTCCGGGAATTGGCTACAAAACTGCCTCTTGGATTGCACGTAACTGGCTCGACGCGCGCGACGTAGCAATTCTTGATATCCACATCCATCGGGCAGGCGTTCTCGCTGGTATCTTTAAACCTAACGATGACGTCAATAAAGACTATCTTCGAATGGAAGATATCTTCGTAAAACTAGCCGATGGAATCGGCATTCCTGCAAACATACTTGACAACCAGATCTGGAACGAGCTGCGGCTTACACCAAGCCTCGTTAGACATATGCTCACGGATTGTGGAGTCACATCTATCGACCGTTGCGGGTTACCTCCGCCCAACAACCGCAGCACCGGCAGGAATTATGACCTTTTCGCTCCCACCTAGTAAGTTAACCAACCAATTTTCAGCTGTGGCGCCTAGGGGGCAAAACGAAAATTCTAGCGCCTCCGCAATCAAGGCAAGAGTGCCGAGCAATACGCCAGCTTCGCGCAGAACCAAAGAGTCTGGTGATTCGTAGTACTTCGTGACAAACGGGCGATATGCGAAAAACAATAACAACAAACCCTCACCCACGTTGAAGAATTCGCTAGCTGATGTGCGTATCTGGTCACACATGTCCACAGGTGCAGACAACACTTCAGATCGATGCTCCGCCGCGTCGTAGATCCACGCCTCTTCGTGGGCCCCCAGGACAACTGTCCTCACACAAGCGAGAGCACCTGCAGTCGGAATCGGAGATTTGACGCGATCAATTGTCCCAGGGATAGTAGCCGTATGACGCTGCGTAAACCAAAGCAGAGTTGAAATGTCCTGGATGCTCATTGCCTTAAATTCGCGGCGAGATCTGCGCACCTCGAGCAGGTCAAATATATCCGCCGTTGGACAATAGAATTCCCGCGGCAATTGAACACTTCTAACCGCCGTCCAGACTTTTTCCAAAGACTTTCTCGGAAGATGGGGTGTATTTATTTCACTAGGCTTCGGCATAACCAAGTTCTGCGACAACCTCCCGATGCTTGACACAACCGCGGCACTGTCCGCAAGCAATGTTACTGGTGTGACATGAATGCGCCCAGGCAAGCAGTGAATATGGAATACCAGATTGATTTACGAGATCTGCTGTTGACATGTCAATTGCTGGCGCGCCCACCAACATCGCCCCTTCTTGCATAGACAAGAGATCACTAATCGTTCGTATGAATTCTTTTGTCCCGTCACGATGGACTGAATCAGTCCCGACAGTGGCGATTAACAAGCGTTTGACTCCATTTGGAATCAAACGCATGGCTGCAAGCGTAATCAATGCTTGATTTCGGTATGGCCACCAATCGCTTGCAGGCGCGTCCTCAATAGCTGGAGTACCAGCAAGGTCTCCCGAGCCGAGGGCACTCAGATCTACTGAAATGGTTACGTGCTGAATACCTAAACGATCAGTGAGAATTCTAGCGGCACGAATCTCGGCTGCAGCAGGCCTCTGACCGTAGTCAATAGTCACTGCAATATCGGGTCTCTCCTGATAGGTCAAGGCGAATGAGTCCATTCCTCCAGAAAGCAGCAAACCGACCTTACTCACGCGAGCGCCTCCCACTGCGCATGGTAGATGGCGCTGGTAAAATCACGAAACACCTTACACTTTGTTCCGTATAGCATCTTCATCGCTTCATCCGTTGTCTGTTCACCAAAAGCAACGACTGGGAGCCCCTTCTTTACAGCGTAACCAATCTCAAATAATGTTCCGGCGTCAAGTCCGTCGCATAAAGCAAGCATCACATCCGCGTCTTCTATGCCTTGTATATCAGCAGGAACTACCTTGTCAGCATTACCGATACCTACATCATGATATGGAGAGAACACCTTGAAACCAGCGCTCAGAAGAGCTGTCCTCGCCTCCTCGACAAGCCAGAGCTGGCTCATTGTGAAAAAAGGTCCCGCGAGATAGATCATTGCATCCGAAGGTTTTCGAGAGGGCTCGAGGAGTGGAAATATGAAATCCGCGCCCGTAAGGACCTCACGACGAAGTGGGATCTGCTTCCGACCACAATACAACGCCGCAGCCCTGGATGCATATCGAGCGGCTTCCGCTGGTGAGCTATTCTCAGTTCCCCAGAAATGCGCGAATACTGCCGCGAACACATCACCTGAGCCAATCGGCCAAACATTATTTGTAGCATAAGCCGCTACGTGATCAGTCGTTGTTGCCGTATAGACTTTGGCACCATTCGCCCCGGATTTGACCACTACGACTACTACACAAGGCTGATCCAGTAGTATTTTGGCTGCTCGGGCGATATCGTCCTGACCTGTTAGCTTGTATGCTTCTCCCCGATTCAATACATAGGCTAATTCCTGCGCTGCTGAACCATTAGCATCGAAACGTTCGGGTCTCTCGGGATTCTGAGGATCGTATATAACCCTTCTTCCATTTACGACCGCCTTTCCCTCCAGCATACCGAATTGAAGGATAATGTCGTCTGAGACTCTTATCTCTGGCGCATCGTCTACAGGTAATCGTGTAGGCCTGATTATCGGGGAAGAGAGCCCGTGGTAGTAAGTGAAGGACACAATTTCGGGCACAGCAAAAGCATCCAAATTGAGATTCCAAATTTCCTTTACATGGTATTCGATATCGTGCCGCCTATTCTCCCCTACAAAGCTCGTCAGAGTGATGTCGGGGTTCATAAGACTCAGGGCCGCCGCTGCACGTCCGCCACTGCCGTATATAACATCATCTTCAGGAAAGATGGACCGCTCATTGTAGATGCCGCCAACGATTCTCATGACGATAGGCCCCCTTTACTTGGCTGATATGTGTACCTTTATCAGTCCATCCTGAATAGCTCTGACCACGGCCACATATTCGAAACCGTCACGTAAACACTCGATCAGCCTTGCAATCGATGACCAATTGACCGAGCCTAACGTATCCCCCGTATCCTGCCGCACGACGGCAACTGTATTGTTGCTCAATACGACATCCAATCTGTCCTGGGTTTCGAGTCCTTCCATTGCATGCTCTTGGGGTGAATTGATATCAGTGTTGAAGCTGATGCTCCCACAATCCTTCACCGGCTCGAAACTACCCCCTCCACTTCCACCGCCACTTCCTGACATGCGTATCCCCTTGATATATCTAAGAACAAATCGAAAATGCACTGCCAAGTATAACCCGTTATGCTGCTTACACGATACATAACGAGTATGGCAATTGCCTCCCCCCTCTTGGGTCTACATGACAGGGATATAATGAAATTGCGATTTTGTTTTCTCGCAAGTGGCCATGCCGAGCATCCTAAATGGCAGCTATGGCTCGGCGCAGCTCATTTGGGATATGGGGGGGTGAAGCGGGCGCAATGTCTTCCTATCCGCGGCGACTCTCAGCAATCTGCTCCGCAATAGCATAAACCGCCTCGAGCTCGCTGCAGTTGCGTTCGCGCATGATTGCCGCGCGCTCCGCCTTCTCGTGTTTCTCGGTCATGGCGAGTGCCAGGGATAGTGGCGGCGGTACGTTGCGGAACAGAGCTTCCAGGTTATCGGAGAGCACCACGCCTTCGACGTACTTGCCGGGTTCCTTGCGGGCCGATTGCAGCAGACTGCGTTGCACGTCGGTCAGGTCCTTGAAGCGTGCGATCTGCTCGACTTCCTCTTTGGGCATGACCAAGCACATCCACCACTCCATCATGTTGAGCATCTTGCGGCTGGCGTCGGGGAAGTCCTCAAGGTTCTGGGTGGCGATCCAGAACCAGGCGCCGAGCTTGCGCCACATCTTGGTGATCTTGACCACGTAGCGAGCCAACAGCGGATTGGTGGTGATGATGTGACCTTCGTCGGTTACCACCAGTGTGGGTCGGGCGTCGTGCTGGTGGCGCTCCACCAGGTCGTTGATGTGGCTCATCATGGAGATGTAGGCCACGGTGAGCTGATCCTCGTAGCCTTCGCGCGCCAGCATGCCCATTTCCAAGACGGTGACGTCGGCCTCCGGCCAGCGGGTGCCGGGCCGGTTGAAAAAGTGGCCGGCGAGACCGGAGCAGAACAGCGCCATGCCGTCGCCCATCTCGATCGCCCGGTTGCGCCGGTGCTCGGGCAGGCTTTGATCCCGTCCGATGGCGTGCAAGGCACTGACCACGTCCTCGGTGATTACCTGGTCTCGCCCACTCTCCTTCACGGTCTTGGCGGCCAAGAAGATGGCGTTGCGGATGAGCAGTCGATCGGCCCGGCTCACGCGGGCGTCTTCGCGCTCGTCCCCGCCGGTGATCATGATCCGGGCGGCGATTTCCATCTCGCCAAGAATATCTCGACCGCCGCCCTCGTCTTCGACCTCGTCATCGTCGTCGACCAAGTCATCCGGTTCTTTGCCGAGACGCACACGGTGTTCCTTGTCCAGCACGCGTATGGCATCCGCGAACGGCGGCAGACTCACGTCCACGTTCGGGTTCAAGGTGACCTGGTTGACGGAGACGTCGTGAGCCTGGAAGTGCTGACCCAGCAGCGAGAACGACCCGCCGGCCTCGATGATGAAGATGCGCGGGCGGTACACCGCGGCCATCTGTTGCAGCAGGTAGACCAGCAGCGCCGACTTGCCCGCCCCGGTAGGCCCGAGGATCAGCATGTGGGCGTTCTTCTTGCGGTCGGCCCGGTGCAGCGGATCGAAGGCCAGCGGCTCGGCGCCGCGGTTGAAGAACACCAGCCCCGGGTGACCGGTTCCCTTCGAGCGGCCGTACAGGGGCAGCAGATTCGCGGTGTGACTGGAGAAGACCAGGCGTGAGCGGCGGCTGGACTTGTCCAGCGACACGTCATAGGCCATGGGCAGATTGCGAATGTAGCTGTCCAGCGCGAGGAGATCCGCTTCCTGCAGGATCGGCTGCAGGCCGTTGGGCAGCAGTATTGCATTCAGTTGATTGACGTTGGCGCGCAGGGCCTTGGGATTATCGCCGCGCACGTAGAAGGCGATGCTCACCGGGTAGAGCTTATTGCCCTGCGCCATCTCCCGCTCCACGAGCTCTGCATCCTCGCGTGTCAACGCCGCTTCGGCGGAGTCGCCCACCGCGGCCCGCTTGACCTGGGCGATGTGGTTACGGGTGAAATCCTGCGGCTTGAGCGTCAGGGTGAGCACCATCACGGTGTGTTCCGGTAGACGATCGAACAGCGAGAAGACATGGTCGCCTGCCTGGCGCTCGGCGGTCATGTGCCCGACCTCTGGCGCCCGCCGTAATCCCTGGATCGTGACTACGGTATGCGGCAGACCATCGAACCACCAGGTGGCGGTTTCATTGTCCGAGCGCGGCATGGTGAGTGTGAGCCGTTCGGCCAGGTCGTAGCCGAACGGGAGGTCCGCGTCGCCCGGATACGGGGCGATCTCCAACAGCTTGTCGGGATCGCCATCGGCGATCGCCGGTTTCGGATTGAACCACTTCAACAACCACTCGTAGAGATCCTTGCCGGTGCCACGCCGCGCGTGAATGCCGGCCGAGGCCAGTGAGGCGACCCACTTGGTCGCCACGTCGTTCATCGCTTCTTCCACTTCGACCGCCGTCGGCATCTTGCCTTTGACCTTCATACGCCGATAGAGCGTCGCGCGCACACGGCGCACCTGTCCCCGCCAATGGGTTCCGGTTACGGCGGTGTCCTCGAACAGCCCCCCGGGACGGGTGATCCGCGCCAGGTGCTGCGCAAACGTGTCCTGGTAGTGCCGGGTGAACGTGCTGTCCCTGGCGCTCGGCTGCGCATAGGCTGCGACTTCCTTCTGGAATTCTTTCAGGCTCGGCTCGTCCTGCACGTAGACCTGCAAGATCCACGGCGCGTCATCTTCTTCGGGAATGGCATCGGTGAGTGCAGTCTGGATGGCATCACGCAGTTGCCGCATGAACTCCGGGGTGCGGGCCTCGGTGCCCGCCGGGATGATCTCGAACAAGACGCCCACACTGACTCCGTCTTCCAACAAGAAGGTGCGGCTGTCCGGATCGTACTCGACCCAGGGCAGCAGATCAGTGAAAGACGGCGGGCGATCGTACAAGCGCTTGACTTCCGCCGTGGTCAACGGCGCTTGCGCCGGATCGTGTGCCTTCTTGGCTGAATCGCTAGCGAGAGACTTCGCCATGTTCATTTCCGCTGCAGGTTGGCCGGCACTTCGCCGGGCAGCGCGTACTCGACCCGCTCATACATCGGAAAGGTCGTCACGTAACCTGGCACCGGCACCTGCTCGTCACCGGCCAGGTGCGGAAACACGTACATCACCAGACTCGGATTCGGCAGCCGGGCAAAGGTGGTGTCGATCTCATTGTGGGCCTCGCGGGTGTAGCCATGGAGCGAGCCGTCACCGTCGACGAGGGGACGATCGCCCAGCGCCTGGCGCACCGCCATGGGATCGTTCGCACCCGACTCGCGCATGTGCTGCTCGTAGATCGTCTTCATGGGCGGGCCGTCCTGTGGCAACACGGCGTCCTTGGTACTGGCACAGCCGCCCAGCACGAGACTAATCAAGCCGAGTGCGCTGATAAGGGTTAATGGCTTTCGCATGATCGAGTTTCCTGCCTTTTAGATCGAGATCGATGGGGAGCTCCACGTCGACGTGGATGGCGAGGCTAGCACCTGCCGGCACGAACACCGCGTCGAAGCTCTGCGACTGACGTTCCAGGAGCCACTTGGCAACCTCGTCGCTACCGCCGGCGATGGTCTTGCCGAGCACGTAGGTGCCGGCATCGCCGGTGACATTGTTGCTCGCCGCGCCGCTGTCACTGACGACCGTTGTGGTCTCGGCCGCGGCCGCTGCATCGGCGGCTGCCTGAATGGCCATCACGCCGATACGCTGGGTGAGAAACGCCGGGGCGTTGGTCTTGCGTTCCCCACTGATGCAGGGGATACCCTGCTGATCCGAGATCCAGCCCAGGGGCCGCTTGTTGCCGCCGGACTGACCGCCGCGGTCATCGCTGGAGATCGTGCGGATGGTGCCGTCGTCGAACACGAAGGTCACCGAGTCGAGCCTGCCGGTGACGCAGGACAGCGTCCAGTCGCCGATGGCCGTACCGCTCCATACCATCCCCTGCACGCCGGGCACGGTGAGACCGTTGGCGGCGAGATTGTCGGCCCCGGTGATCACCTTGAACGGCATGGGGTCGCGCACTTGTCCTTGTATCGGAACCCGTCCGACCAGGGCCGTCATGGCCGTCGAGCCGATAAGCGTGGCGTTGCGCGGGACCGTGTAGACCGGATGCACCATCTCCAACTCACGGGCGATATTGCCTGTCTGCTCGCGGGCGGTACTCAGCGCACCACCGGTGGACTGGCGCACCTGGTGCAACAGCCCGGTTCCTTTCGCGCCGCTTGTATCTTCATCCATGGCATCCAGCGGATCGATCCAGACCAGGCCGCTGGCGGTCGGCACCCCTGCCCCGCCACCGTCGAAACCCAGTCCGACCGGGATGTCGCTGGCGCCCTTTGTCGACTTCCCCGGCGATAGCGATTGCGACAAGGCATCCACCCGTGCCGTCAGCGACGACAGCACACTGGAATCCAGGCGATCCTGCGCGGTTTTGTCTTTCTCGCGCGACAACAGTTCGCGCTTGACCCGCGTGGCCACGTTCTCCTCGATCTGCGCGCGACTGCTCAGCAGACGTTGGTTCTCATTGCGCAGTGTCGCGTTGTCCTGCCGCAAGGCTTTGACCTCGGCGGTCATCGCCGCGACGTTCGCGGTCAGGGTCTTGATGGTGTCGGCGGGCGTGTCGGCGTCCGGCACCGGCGCCTGCGGCACGGCCTCCATCACGATCTGGTCATCCACGCCGTTCGAGCATGACTTGAGGGTGACGAACACCAGCATGAGCACCACGACGCCGGCGATGATCGGTAACAGTCGATTGCTGGTTGCGATGGCCATGGGCTTACCTTGCGGCCTCGAACGGTCGCGCCGAGATCAGATACACCGCCGTGGTGTCCGCCTCACTGCCGGCGGCCAACAGGCGGTTGTGCTGAAAGGTTGCGGTCAGCCAGGTACCACGCAGGTTGCGCGGATCCAGTGTCTGCGGCTGATCGGTGCGGTTGGTCAATTTGACGGCCGTGACATACAGCGCCCCGGCCCGCCAGGCCATCAACGGTGTTGCATCGATCGCGCCCCCGTACAGCAAGCTGACTGGCCCGTGCATTACCGGCACACGGACGATGCCCGGCCAATCCTGGACGAGGCGCGCGGGTGCATAGAGCTGCTGAGCCGCGAACCGGGTCAGGGCAACGTAGCTGTATTGCGCCGTTGCGTCATGACTCGCCAGGGATGAATCCGTCGTCTCGGCGTGACCCTCACCGTTCGTCTTCACGTACACCTGCACGGGATGGGTCTGGCCGCCCTCTTGAGTCGCGGACACATCGAAGAGAAACATCTGGCCACCGTCGATGCTGCGTACCATGACACGGGTGGCATCGAACGGTGCGCTAGCGAGGAAGTAAACGGTTCCGTTGACGCTTTGAGTACGCAGCAACGGCTGCAGGGATGCCGGCACAGCTACTTTGATCGCACCCGGAAAATGCACCAAACGTTCGTGGCCGACCTTGAGATCGAGCTGGATGGGCGTCCTGTTCCACTCGATGCGCTCGGTGACTTCCGACTCGGCATGGACCATCGACTGCACCAACAGCAGCCCGACTCCCAACCAGAAAATGACGCCACGTTTGAGATTGTTGATTGAATACATGCGTTGATCCCCCTCAGCCGCCCTGCCCGGCCTCGTTGTTGAGTTCGGATTCCGCCAGACGCCGCGGGCCGTCCGCCGCGAAACCGTCCAGTGCCAGCCCCCAAGGATTCGACTCCGGATCGACGGCGAGTCGCACGACGCGCAGCGGATAACGGATGGTCGTCTTCTTCACCGTCATGCCTTTCACCGACTCGTAGAGATCGAGATCCAGCCACACCACCCAGACACCCGGGGCCAGCACATCGACTCGGCGTTCTTCATAGCCATGGCCCGGCACCTCTTGCACGCCGCGTACGCGGTAGGCCAACTCGCCCTGTTTACCCTTCAACTCCATGTCCGCGATGAGATCGGCCCGATACCGTGGGGTCACATAGGACGAGATGCGGAAGATCGCTTTGCCATAATCCCGCGCCCCGTCCTCGGGCCAGCGATTGAGTTGCTGAAAGATGTAGTAGGCGAAGGAGTACACGTTGGCCGGCGGTACTTCATCGACGGCCAGTGTCGCGCCGGAGCGCAGGTCTGGCGGGACGTGGACGGTCAGGCGTTGTGGTGCCTGGCTCCAACCGAACCATAGCGCCAGGATGACGACGATCTGTACGGCGATGATCACCCACAGCGAACGCAAATGGGCGCGCACGTTATCGATCTCGTAGCGGTAGCGTCGCACTCCGACTCCTCCCGATATCCCAGGCGCCGCTACGCCGAATGAACGGCGACCGGCGCAAGCCGCGATCATCCAATTGAATGGCGATCTGTTGCTGGTAATAACCGTCCGGCCGCCCGCGCTTGAGCCGCTGGAACAAGGTGGCCATCATGATCACGGTGGCGACCACGCCCACCCCGGCGATGCCGAAGCCCATGGTGACCGCGCCCATCAGCCCTGCCAGGAGAAGAGAGACAGGCAACCAGATGAGCGCGGCCACACCCACGATGACGCCCAACTCGGACGACGAGCAGCCCTTGAAGATCGCGGGCTCCGCGTTGAGCCGATTGGCCAGAATGTCGTCGCGATTGGACATAGGCTTGTTAGATAACGCCGGCGGCTTCGGTCAGCAGGTAGCTGGCGAAAATCAGCACCACGGCACCGACTATCCCCAGCACGCCGACTTCGGCCCACTCGGCTTTGCCCTGGCGCGCCTCGTTGAACTTCGCGAAACCGAGATAGGCGATCCACAGGAACCCGAGTACCGCGATGGCCAGGCCGAGCACCAGACCGCCGTCTTTGATGTAGCCCTGGATGAGGCCGACCCAGTCACCCGCCGCCGGCGCTGTACTGGGCGGTACCGGTGTCGGTAAGGCCGCCCACACCGACTGATACGCAGACATCGCCAGCAGCCCGATTGCGGCTGCACCTTTTTTGATAGTCTTCAGCATGATTGCTTTTCTCCGAGGTAACGGGGTTTCCCCCTTTGATGAACACCGGGGCATTCCCCGAACTTTTGCTGCAATGGCGTGAATCATCGCCATCACCGCAGATAAAAACCCAACACCATGAGTACGATGCTCGCGCGAAGCGCGCTCCACATCACGTCGAAGATGCCGACCTGGCCGTCCTGCCAGGCACGGAAGGTGCCCAGCGTCACCCAGATCACCCACACGAAAGCGAGCACGATCACTACAGAGGCGATGGCCGTGAGTAGCGTCGCGGAGGTGACTCCTGAGCCTGCCTGAAATGCCGTGTCTTGAGCGGGTGTCATGGCTTTGCATCACCGCCGATAGTCACCGCGCAAAGACGGAAAGGTCCGCGGCTCCGAGCGCGGGGCGTCGATGTGGTCCTGGATGCCTTGCTGTACCCTCGCCAGATCCTGGCGCAGCCAGTCGTAGCGGAAGCGAATGCGCGCATCCGGCTCGGCCTGCGACTCCGCCTTGCGAATCAGCACTTCGAGCGCGTCGAGTTCATGGGCGATCCGCGCCAGCGCTTCGCGTTCTGCGTCGGCGTCAGCAATCGCGGACTGCATCGGCACGGCCGTGCTGAGCAGTCCGACGACTAACAGGTGGGCGATGCGCATCGATGTCTTCCTCATGGTGTTCATGAGGCGCCATGGTGCGGTATCGGGTTAGGACGGGATACGGGAAATCAATTCCGTAAGGTGCGGGGTTTTGTACCGACGACAATCGTAATGAGATTGCCGACTTTCAAGTAATGTGATCGTCCGCCCGGCCAAGCAGGCGAGAACTTAACCACTAGCATGCCGTGACTGGCCACAGTTACTGAAAGCAGTCAAACAGATTTAAAATGCGACCGGCTGCCCACGACCCTTTTGGAGACGGTCAGCGCGATTGCTACGATCGGCTGCTCTTCGGCCGAAGCAGCCGGTCCCCACTTTCCACACCCGGTCATTCAGGAACGTCTGCTTCTGAAGATGCCGAATCGTCATTTTCGACTCATTGCAGACGGGTTGATGGAGAACGCCAGTCTTAAACGAACAATCACCGATTGCAGCATCGCATGTGCCCACACAAAATCGAAGGGCTGCGCGTCGTTATCTGGGCACAGCCTTTATCATTGCCAACCACCGCCGAGCACCTTGTACAACGCCACCCGATTAGTGGCGTCGGCCAGCCGCACGAAGATCAGCTCCTGTTCGGCAAGGTAAAGCGAACGCTGGGCATCGAGCAGGCCGAGGAAGCTGTCCACCCCGCCCTTGTAGCGCGCTTCCGCGAGGCGGAAAGCTGCCTGCGTGGCCTCGACCTGCTGGCGCCGGGCGTCGAGCCGCTCGGCGAGCGTGGCGCGGTCGGCGAGCGCATCGGCCACCTCGCGGAACGCGGTCTGGATAGTCTTCTCATAAAAGGCCACGTTGATGTCGCGCTGCACTTCTGCCACATCGAGACTCGCCTGCAGGCGGCCGGCCTCGAAGATCGGGATGCGGATCAGCGGAATGAAGTTCCAGGTGCCGGAGCCGCCTCCGAAAAGTCCGTCCAGCGTGCTGCTGGCAGTGCCGGCGGCGGCGGTCAGGCTGATGCTCGGAAAGAAGGCCGCGCGCGCGGCGCCGATGCTCGCATTGGCCGCGCGCAGGCTGCGCTCCGCCTGCAGGACATCGGGGCGGCGGGTGAGCACCTCGGAAGGCACGCCCGCAGGCAATTCGGCGACCGCGCTGACCGTGTCGGTGAGTGTGGCGGGCAGCAGATCGGCGGGCACCGGTGCGCCAACGACGAGCGCCAGCGCATTCTCGTCCTGCGCGACGAAGCTGCTGAAACGCGCAACGTCGGCACGCGCGCTTTGCAGCAGTTGCTGCGATTGGTGCACGTCGAGTGCCGAGACCGCACCGGCTTCGGAACTGCGGCGTATCAGATCGTGGGACTTCAGCCGCGATTCGTAGGTGTTGCGCGCCAGCGCCAGGCGTTCCCTGTCGTACGCGAGTGTCATCCAGATGCTGGCGACTTCGGCCACCAGGCTGATCTGGGCGCTGCGGCGCGCTTCTTCGGTGCCAAAGTAGAGTTCGAGCGCCTGCGCATTGAGGCTGCGGATCCGGCCGAAGAAATCCAGTTCATAGGCAGAAAAGCCCACGGTGGCGCTGTACTGGCGGAATACGTCGGCGTCGCCGCTGCCGCTGAGATCGCCCGGCAGGCGCTGCGCGGTCTGCCCGCCGGTGGCGCCGATCGTGGGGAACAGGTCAGCGCGCTGGATGCGGTACTGCGCGCGCGCCTGCTCGATGTTGAGTGCAGCTACACGCAGGTCGCGGTTGTTGGCGAGCGCCAGCGCAATCACGTCGCGCAGTTGTGCATTGGCGAAATAGTCGCGCCAGATGATGGCGTCGGCCGGCGTTGCCTCAGCTGCCTGGGGCGCATTCGGAAAATTCGCCGGTATTGGCGCCACGGGCCGCTGGTATTCCGGGATCATCGTGCATGCGCTCGCGAGGCTGGCGGCAATTGCGACGGTCAGGGTGCGTAACGGGCTCATCACTTGACCTCCAGTTGGGCTGCTGCAGAGGCTGCGTCAGCCGCCTGTGACTTGCGCTTGAACAGGCGCATGATCACCACGTAGAACAGAGGGATGAAGAAAAGGCCAAGCAATGTGCCAACGAGGGTGCCGCCTAGTACGCCGGTGCCGATCGCGTTCTGGCTGCCCGATCCGGCGCCGGTGGCGATCGCCAGCGGCAGCACACCAAGGCCGAAGGCAAGCGAGGTCATCAGGATCGGACGCAGCCGCATACGCACAGCATTGAGCGTGGCAGTAATCAGGTCCTTACCCTCCTGCTCCATCTGCGCCTTGGCGAACTCCACGATCAGGATCGCGTTCTTCGACGACAGGCCGATGGTTGCCAGCAGGGCGACCTGGAAATAGATGTCGTTCGACAGGCCGCGGCCGGTCGCGGCCAGGATCGCGCCGAGCACGCCGAGCGGCACCACCAGCATGACCGCGAACGGCACCGACCAGCTTTCGTACAGCGCGGCGAGACACAGGAACACCACCAGCAGCGACAGCGCATACAGTCCCGGCGCCTGCGTGCCCGAGCGGCGCTCCTCGAACGAGGTGCCGGTCCATTCATAGCCGATACCCGGCGGCAGTTGCGTCATGATCTCCTCGACGGCCGCCATCGCATCGCCGGATGAAAGACCAGGCGCGGCCTGACCGAGCAATTCGATGGAGGGCTGGCCGTTGAAGCGTTCCAGACGCGGCGAACCGTAAGTCCAGCGCGCGGTGGTGAACGCTGACAGCGGTACCATCTCATCGCGGTCGTTGCGCACGTACCATTTCGAAAGATCCTCCGGCGTCATGCGCGCAGCGGCCTCGGCCTGCAGGTAGACCTTCTTGATGCGGCCGCGGTCGATGAAGTCATTGACGTAGGTTCCGCCCCAGGCGATCGCGAGCGTGTCGTTGATGTCGGCGACCGAGACGCCGAGCGCGCCAGCCTTGGCGTAGTCGATCTGCAGCTGGTATTCGGCGACATCGTCCTGGCCGTTGGGACGCACGCCGACCAGGCGTTTGTCCTGGGCGGCCATACCGAGGAACTGGTTGCGCGCGGCGGTCAGCTCCTCGTGGCCGACGCCGCCGCGGTCCTGCAGCTGCACGTTGAAGCCGCTGGAGGTGCCCAGTTCGATCACCGCTGGCGGCACGAACGCGAAGGCCATCGCCTCGCGGATTTGCTGGAAGGCGCCCATCGCGCGCGTGGCTACCGCATGGATCTCCTGCTCGGGTTCGGGGCGCTCGCTCCAGTCTTTCATGCTGATGAAGCCCAGGCCCATGTTCTGCCCCTGGCCGCCGAAACTGAAGCCGGCGATGGTGAAGATCGAGCGCACATTGTCCTTTTCGTTTTCCAGGAACTGATGCTCGACCTTCTTCAGCACCTCGACGGTGCGCTCCTGGGTGGCACCGGCCGGCAGCACGACCTGAGTGAACATCAGGCCCTGGTCCTCCTCCGGCAGAAAGGCGGTGGGCATGCGCATGAACAGGAGCGCGAGCACGCCGACGATGGCGACGTAGATCGCCAGGAATCGCAGGCTGCGGTTCAGGATCCTGCCGACGGCGGATTCATAGCGCTGCCGGCTGCGCTCGAACATGGCGTTGAACCAGTGGAAGAAACCGCTGAACCAGCTGCCTTCGCCGTGCTCGTGACCTTTCTCGATAGGCTTGAGCATGGTCGCGCACAGCGCCGGCGTGAAGATGATCGCCACCACCACGGACAACGCCATCGCCGAGACGATGGTGATGGAGAACTGCCGGTAGATGACGCCGGTGGAACCGCCGAAGAAAGCCATCGGCACGAACACCGCCGACAGCACCAGGCCGATGCCGATCAGTGCGCCGGTGATCTGGCGCATCGATTTCTTGGTCGCTTCCTTCGGCGACAGCCCTTCCTCACTCATCACACGTTCAACGTTTTCGACCACCACGATGGCGTCGTCGACCAGCAGACCGATGGCGAGCACCAGGCCGAACATGGTGAGCGTGTTGATGGAGAAACCGGCCGCCGCCATCACGCCGAAGGTGCCGAGCAGCACCACCGGCACGGCGATGGTGGGAATGATGGTGGCGCGGATGTTCTGCAGGAACAGGTACATCACCAGGAAAACCAGGATCACCGCCTCGATCAGCGTCTGCACCACACCCATGATGGAGAGCCGCACGAAGGGCGTGGTGTCGTAGGGAATCACCGCTTCGACGCCGAAGGGGAAATACGCTTTCATGCCGTCGAGCTTGGCGCGCACCGCATCCACAGTGTCTAATGCGTTGGCGCCGGCGGCGAGCTTGATGCCGACGCCCGCCGCCGGTTGCCCGTTGTAGCGGCCGACGTTACCGTAGGTCTCGGAGCCGATCTCGATGCGCGCGACGTCTTTCAGACGCACTTCGCCACCCTGCGTGGAACTGCGCAGCAGGATTTGCTCGAACTGCTCGACGGTCTCAAGGCGGTTCTGCACGGTGATGGACGCGGTGAATCCCTGTCCCGGCACGGCGGGCGTGCCGCCGAGCTGTCCGGCGGACACCTGGGCGTTCTGGTCGCGCAGCGCGGTCTGCACGTCGATGGGCGTGAGCCGGTAGTTGTCCAGCTTGGCCGGATCGACCCAGATTCGCATGGCGTACTGCGAACCGAACACCTGGATCTCGCCGACGCCGGTGACGCGTGACAGCGGTTCCTGCACCGAGGACACGAGGAAGTCGGCGAGATCGGTGCGGCTGTGCGTGCCGTCCCTGGACACGAAACCGACCACCAGCAGGAAGTTGCGCGCCGACTTCGCCACCTGCACGCCCTGTTGCTGCACGGCGATGGGCAGCAAGGGGAGGGCAAGCTGGAGCTTGTTCTGCGTCTGCACCTGGGCGATGTCGGGATCGGTGCCGGCGTCGAAGGTCAGCGTCACGGTGGCGCGGCCGAAGGAATCGGACGACGAGCTCATGTAGAGCAGGTTGTCGAGGCCGGTCATCTTCTGCTCGATGATCTGGGTGACGGAGTCCTGCACGGTTTTCGCCGAGGCGCCGGGATAAGTGGCGTTGATGGCGATGGTGGGCGGCGCGATGGCCGGATACTGCGACACCGGCAGCGTCAGGATGGACAGTCCTCCGGCGAGCATGATGACGATGGCTATGACCCACGCAAATATTGGACGGTCGATGAAGAAGCTGGCCATGGCTCGTTACCTCACTTCGCCACAGCAGTTGCAGGAGGTGCGGGGTTTGGCACTGTACCGGCCTCCTGTGCCTGCACTGGCGCACCCGGTTTCACCTTTTGCAGACCTTCAACAATGACGCGATCGCCGACGGCGAGGCCTTCGGTCACGACCCATTTGTCGCCGATTGATTGCTCTACCTTAACGGTGCGCGGCTCGACCTTGCTCTCGCTGTTCACCACCATCACCTGCGCTTCCCCGCGCGGCGTGCGGCTGACGGCCGCGTGCGGCACCAGCATGGCAGCGCGATTCACGCCCTGCGTCAGGCGTGCGCGAACATACATGCCGGGCAACAAATCACCCTTCGGATTGGGAAACACCGCGCGCAGGGTCACGCTGCCGGTGCCTTCGTCGACAGATACTTCCGAGAACGCCAGCCGGCCTTCGGCACCGTAGACGCTACCGTCTTCCAGCACCAGTTGCACTGGCACCGTATTGCCTGCAGCGCGCTGCAGCTTACCGGATTCGAGATCGCGTTTCAGGCCCAGCAGCTTCGCACTGGACTGCGTCACGTCGACATAGATAGGGTCGAGTTGCTGCACCGTGGCGAGCGCTGCTTCCTGGTTGGCGGTGACCAGCGCACCCGCCGTCACAGTCGAACGACCAATGCGTCCGGCAATCGGCGAGCTAACACGGGTGAAGTCGAGATCGACGCGCGCCTTGTCGAGTGCCGCCTTCGCCGTGCCGACATCAGCCTGTGCCTGCTTCTGTGCGGCCTGTGCTTCTTCGTTGGCCTGCGCGCTCACTGCCTCGATCTTAACCAGATCGGCGTAGCGAACGGCCTTCTGCCGCGCGACTTCCAGGTTGGCATCCGCCCGTGCCAGACTCGCGCGTGCACTGTCATAGGCCGCTTGATAGGTCGCCGGATCGATCCGGTAAAGCACCTGACCAGCCCTAACATCGCTGCCTTCCTTGAACATTCGCTCCTTGACGATGCCGTTCACCTGCGGCCGCAATTCAGCCACCAGGTAAGGTGTGGTACGGCCTGGCAATTCAGCTGTTATCGGCACAGATTCGGGCTGCACCGTCATCACGGTAACTGCAGGCGCCCCTTGCATGCCGCCGGCAGGCGCGTTCTGTTGCTCACCGCTGCAAGCGTTGAGTAGCAGGGTGCTTGCCAGTGCCAAACCTACGGGTAGTAATCGCAGGATGCGTGGGGTCTGCATGGATAGCCTTTCGTGAATGTGTGCCGTCTGCATTGGTAGGCATCCTGATGAAGGGTTAATACATTATAGATTGAACGTTCTATCTAGTATGAATGTTCAATCTATACTAGTATTAAAACAAATGCAAGATTCGAATTGCCTTCTCGCACTTCTGCGCCTCCCACTTTGGAGATCAAACATGACCGCCACTCACGACCAAGCATCCAACACTTCGCGAGCTGATGCGCGACGCACACAGATCCGCACAGCTGCAGCTGACTGCTTCCGCCAACACGGCTTTCACGGCACCAGCATTGCGCAGATATCAAAAACAGCCGGCATGAGCACCGGCCACATCTATCATTACTTCGAGAATAAGGAGGCGATCATTGCCGACATCGTCGCCCAGGACCTGGAGCGGCTACTGACGCTCACCGCTGAACTGCGTGCAGCAAGCGACGTCAAAGCGGCCATGATCGAGCGCGCTGTCGAGGGGGTACGGGACAATCTCGACCCGAGCACGGCTGGACTACAACTGGAAATCGTCGCCGAAGCCGCACGCAATCCGCATATCGCCGGGATCGTGCGCGCGGCCGACAAACAGTGCCGGGACAGCCTCGCCGAAACCATCCGTGCTACACGGCAAGCCGCCGGCCATGAGGACAATGCGGCCACGCTAGCAGGTATGGTGGAAGCCATTTCGGCCATGTTCGAAGGATTGCGTATTCGAGCAATCCGCAATCCTGACATTGATCGGGATGGCGTGGTGAGGGTGTTCCGGCGCATGGTCAGCGACCTCCTCACGCAAACGTGAGCGCGGACGAGCGAAGGCAACGACCACTCGCCACGGTGGCTATACGCAATTAACCGGCCCAGAATTTATCGAACAACACCACGCAAGGTAAAAACAACGATGACCCCACAGCAAAAGACATGGTTAATCCGAACGGTGGCCGTGCTGGTCGCCGGTGTGGTGGCATTTTTCGCCTGGCAGCACTATGGACTCAAGGAAACCGAAACCGGACTGGTCAGCGGCAATGGCCGTATCGAGGCCGTCGAGATCGATATCGCGGCCAGGACCGCGGGCCGGGTCAAGGAGATCCGGGTCGACGAAGGCGACTTCGTCCGGGCCGGGCAGGAACTGGGGCGAATGGACACGGCCGTCCTGGAGGCGCAGCTCCGGGAAGCCGAGGCGCAGCTGCAACGGGCGCGCATCGGCATCGAGACCGCGCAAAGCCAGGTGACCCAGCGCGAGGCCGAGAAGCAGGCCGCCGAGGCGCTCATCGCCCAGAGAAAGGCCGGGTTCGACGCGGCACAAAAACGGCTCGCCCGCACCCGGGAGCTCGTCACGAAAAACGCCGTCTCCGAGGCGCAGCTCGACGACGACCGTGCCGCGGCCGAGGCGGCGAGGGCCGCGGTCGCCTCCGCGCAGGCGCAGGCCGCGGCCGCGCAGGCCGCCATCGGCCAAGCCAAATCGAACGTCGTCGCTGCGAAATCGGCGGTCGAAGCCGCCCAGGCCACCCTCCAGCGCATCCAGGCCGATATCGACGACAGCGTGCTGACCTCGCCGCGCGACGGCCGCGTCCAGTACCGCGTCGCCCAGCCCGGCGAGGTGCTCTCCCCGGGCGGCGTGGTGCTGAACATGGTCGATCTCACCGATGTCTACATGACCTTCTTCCTCCCGACCGAACAGGCGGGACGGGTCGCACTGGGTGCCGAGGCGCACCTGGTGCTGGACGCCGCCCCGCAGTACGTGATCCCCGCCGAGGTCTCCTTCGTCGCCGACGTCGCCCAGTTCACGCCCAAGACGGTCGAGACGGCCGAGGAGCGGCTGAAGCTGATGTTCCGCATCAAGGCGCGGATCGACCCGGGCCTGCTCAGGAAGCACCTCCACCAGGTCAAGACCGGTCTGCCGGGCATGGCCTATGTACGGCTCGACCCTCGGGTGGAGTGGCCGCCTGAACTGCAGACCCGGCTGCCGCAATGAGCCGTGATCTGGATGCTCAGATCAAGGATGGCGGCGGCGCGGCGGCGGTTGCGCGCCTGCGCGATGTGTCCCTGCGCTACGGCAAGGTGCACGCGCTCGACGCCGTCGATCTCGACATCCCGGCCGGATGCCTTGCGGGGCTGATCGGCCCGGATGGCGTCGGCAAATCGAGCCTGCTGGCGCTCGTCGCCGGCGCCCGCGCGGTCCAGACGGGACAGGTCGCGGTGCTCGGCGGCGACATGGCTGATGCCCACCATCGCCGCGGAGTCGGCCCGCGCATCGCCTACATGCCGCAGGGCCTGGGGCGCAACCTCTATCCGACGCTCTCGGTGTTCGAGAACCTCGACTTCTTCGGGAGGCTTTTTGGGCATGACGGCAGCGAACGGGCGCGCCGCATTGAGGCGCTGACATGGGCCACCGGGCTCAAGCCGTTTCTCGATCGGGCGGCGGGCAAGCTATCCGGGGGGATGAAGCAGAAGCTCGGCCTCTGTTGCGCGCTGATCCACGACCCGGACCTGCTGATCCTGGACGAGCCGACCACCGGCGTCGATCCCCTGTCGCGGCGGCAGTTCTGGGAGTTGATCGCCGGCATCCGCCGCACCCGGCCCGGCATGAGCGTGCTGGTGGCCACGGCCTATATGGATGAGGCGGCGCGCTTCGACTGGCTGGCGGCGATGGACGGCGGGCGGGTGCTGGCCAGCGACACGCCCCAAGGCCTGCTGCAGAGCACGGGGGCGGAGTCGCTTGAGGCAGCCTTCATCCGGCTGCTGCCGGAAGACAAGCGCCGGGATTATCGGGCGGTCGAGATTCCGCCGCGGCCGGAAGACGATGGCGACCCGGCGATCGAGGTCCGGGATCTGACCATGCGCTTCGGCGAGTTCACCGCGGTCGATCATGTGAACCTGCGTGTCCCACGGGGTGAGATCTTCGGTTTTCTCGGCTCCAACGGCTGCGGCAAGACCACGACGATGAAGATG